>NZ_JBFTLX010000016.1:0-99999 GCF_056396665.1 Cupriavidus sp. 05T313
AGGAACTCGTTGAAGATGTTGTAGAGCATCAAAAAGTAAATGCTCTCGGGCGAGTTTTCCTGGTACACCGACGCAATGTGATCGCAGATCTGCGCGGTCACATCTTCCAGCTTTTCGGGGTCGTGCCAGATCTGATCGAACAGACTGAGGTAGGTCGCCGTGAAGGTCGACTCGTCCATCTTGTTGACAAGATTGGAGACAGCGTTGCCTTGCTGGTAGCCGAGGTCGACGGCGGTAAAGCCGTGCAATGGCATATAGGCGGTGTCCGTGGCCGCAGCCTGCACACAAGCGAACTGCTGCATAGGAGCCTTGCTGCGATTGGACTTGAAGGTCGCCTTGCGTCGCATCCAGTCGGCGCATTCTTTTGCAATCGCGCGTTGGGTCAGCTTGTTGCGGAGCTGAATCTCGAACTCACTCCCATACAGGCTCCGTTCCCGGTCAGCCTTGGGAATGTGGAACTCCTTGCGCTCCTTGCGAATCTTGTCGGTGACCTCGTTGGCGACGAAGGTTGGCGAGGTGAAGATGAAGTTCAGTTCGTCAATCTTTTCCAGCTCTGCCTTCAGCGCTTCGAACGCGTACATCGAAAAGCAGGAGGCCGCGATCTTCAGGCGGGCACCGGGCTTGATCGTCTGTTTGAGGTCGTCGCCGAGCAGGCGGTTGATGTTGTCGATGAGTTCCATCAAGAATCCGCCTTTGGGGACACGGTGTAGCCAGGAGCAAGCAGCGCGTTCTTCACGCCGTAAAGCGCCAGATGGTCTTTGAGCCACAGGCGGTATTCGGGGCCACGCAGATGGTGATCGGGTGAGCAGTCGACGCTCCAGCGCCTAAGCATGTATCCCGCCGTAGCAGCCCGAAGCTTCAGTGCCAGCACACCGCCCGTGAAGCTGTAGTCGCGCACAGTGATTTCAGGCCTAGGCTGGTCTGGGTGGGGAACCAGCTCGATCTCGACAATCCGTGTCCACTGGATGTCGTCGTCGGGACGTTCGCCAACCTTGGCGTCTTCGTCGAGTGTCCTGGGCGCTTCGATCCGGGTGATGACAAAGTCGCGGAACTCTCCGGTCTTGCGGTCGAACGCTCGGACGTGCCAACGCAGGCCGCTGTCCACGAGAGCGAAGGGAACGATCACCCTTTCGGACTCCCCGCTGCTCACCGACTGGTAGTGGATCGCTACCGGACGTTTGGCGTGGATGGCTCGGCAGATTGGTGCCAGCACGTCCATGCAGGGGCGGCTCAGGACCGCAGGGAACTCGCAAGGCAAGAGCGGCTGCGAATCACCGTTCACGCCATCGCCAAATCCCAATGAGAGTGCCGACAGGACACGCTGGGGTGCGTGCTCGAAGACCGGCGCGAAACTCTTGCCTATTCGATAGATCTTGTTGCTACTGTCGAACTCGATGTTTTGGGGGGCGACCTCACGGTACAGGGCTAGGTCTCGTGTTGCACCCGCCGGTGCCACTCCGAAACGGCTGCTCAGATCAGGTCGTCCGATCTCCCCGATGAAGTACAGACGGAAGTCGATGTAGGCGAGCCGTTCTCGTTGTGCGTGGCTCAGGTTCTCGACGCGTTGGGGGTGCATGGTCGGGCGCTCCTCCACCGAGCAAAGGACGGATGGACCGAAACCAACTTCACGTTTGCTCATTAGGAGTCGCATCATGTAATCAAAATGAGGACATTATGCGTCTAGGCTCAGATTTGGGCAAGCGGCCAAATCGTCGAATCTACGGACGCAGGACCAAGGCGTGAGGTCACGCGAGCGTCCTTGAGGCCACTTCGTTTGCTGGCGCGGGCTTGGAGGCAGCTTGGAGGCAATCGGTTGTGGTTGGAGACCCGTATAGATGCGATGCGGCTACTGAAGGCATGAAGTTGCTGCACTTAAAAAATGAAAAATTCCTTCGGAACCGTGTCGTGCAGCCATAAGACCACCTCTTCAAGATGACGTCGTGCCGCCTTTGGCACTACGCTACGAAAGGAAGAAACATGACTACGAAGACATCGACTCCTTCTGTACCCACCACTCCGATGGCCGGAACTGCTGCTGCCCGTATCGAGAGTGCTACGGCCAAGGCCAATGGTGGCGCAGTATCCAAGGGAAGCCGGTGGGATATTCGACGAATGCTGAAGCAGCAATCTGCCTTCTGTTGATTCAAAGAATTTTTAACCATATATCACGCCATGGAGAGGGTGGAATGCCACCACTCCGGTCCGCTATTTGCCCTATCTATGGAGCCATCGTGATATCCAACAATTCCCCCTTTGAATACTTGCTTGCATTCACCCTGATCTTCTTGGTCGGCGCGCTCTGGGGCCGCCTGCGCTGCAGCAACCGTGACGCAGACCGCAAGGGGCAATCGGCATGATGACAACCTGTCCGCATTGCCAGTCGTCGCAAGTAGTGACCCGTAACCACGCACGCAAAGTTGGCGGCACCCTTGGCGCCATCGCGGGCGCCGCCAGCGGTTTTGCCGCTGCCATGAACGGCGCACGCATTGGCGGCACGCTCGGTGGCCGGATCGGCCTCATCGCCGGCCCTCCCGGCGCAGTCATGGGCACAGTCGCCGGGGCCATCCTCGGTGGCGTCCTGGGTGGAACGGCCGGCTGCTCGGCCGGTGCTACCTTGGGCGAGTTGATCGACGACAAGGTCCTGCACAACTACCGCTGCCTGGACTGCGGACACACGTTCGGGCAATCGTCGGTCGAGTCTCATGTCCGCCGGCGACCGTCCTTCGACGAATCCGATTCTGGTGGGTACACAGCCCATCCATTCGGTCTGAGCGAGGACGACGAGCCGTTTTCGCTGTCTCCCCGCTGATGCCGGCTGCGGGTTCATCCCTCGGCACCACCCTCCATACCTCCCCTTCACTTTACCCTCAGCCCGGCCCTTGCCGGGCTTTATGCACTCGTCTTTCCAAAGGAGCAAATCATGCACCTCGTTCAATCGATGGCCTATGTCGGCCAGCAACCGTGGCACGGCCTGGGTAACCGGCTTGGACCCAACCAGTCGGTCGATGTGTGGGCCGAGCGCGCCGGCATGAACTGGCGTATCGAGTCATCCGAAGTCCGATTCGTCACCGGCACGGCCGGCATCGGCGCCATTCACGCCTTCCCCGACCAGAAGGTGCTGTACCGGTCCGACACCAAGGCCCCGCTTTCGGTCGTTTCCAGCCGATTCCAGGTTGTCCAGCCATCGGAAATCCTGGAGTTCTATCGAGATCTGACTGAGGTAGGCGGATACGAGCTGGAAACTGCAGGCGTACTCAAATTCGGCAAGAAGCTGTGGGCGCTCGCCAAGACCGGCCAGACCGGCTCACTCAAGGGCAAGGACGCTGTGAACGGCTATCTGCTGCTCGCCACCGCCTGCGACGGCACGCTGGCGACGACGGCGCAGTTCACGTCGGTGCGCGTCGTCTGCAACAACACGCTCGCCATTGCGCTCGGCAACAGTACGGGGGCCGTCAAAGTACCGCACCGCAGCCAGTTCGACGGCCAGGCGGTCAAGCGACAGCTTGGCATCGCGGTCTCGTCATGGGATGCCTTCATGGTCCGCACCAAGGCTCTGGCGGAGCGCAAGGTTACCGAGTCGGCCGCCGAAGCGTTCTTCCGGCGCGTGCTGACCTATCCGGTCACTGCTTCCAGTGATCGCGACACCGTCGCCGTCAACGAGCGCGCCATCAAGACGGTCGGCCAGCTCTATGCCGGGCGCGGCAAGGGCGCGCAGTTGCCCTCCGCGTCGGGAACAGCCTGGGGCTTGCTCAACGCGGTGACCGAGTTCACCGATCACCACCGTCGCGCGCGCAGCGACGACCACCGGCGCGATGCCGCTTGGTTTGGCGCTGGCGCGTCGCTTAAGCAGAAAGCGTGGGATGAAGCTCTCAAGCTCGTGGTGTAGCCGCCCCTCCCTTCTTCCCTTACCTGTCGACCCGGTCGAGTTCGCTCATCGGGCCGCATCATTTTCTGGAGGCTGCATGAGTGCCCTCGAACCCGCGCAGGCCAGATCCTCCCGCCCTGCGCTCAAGCTGGTCAAGACAACGGATCTATCCCGCACCGACTGGCTGGCGGTACGCAGAACCGGCATTGGTGGATCGGATGCCGCCGCCGCGGTCGGCCTCAATCCCTACAAGAGCCAGCTCGAACTGTGGCTAGAGAAGACCGGCCGGGATGCCGATTTGCCGAAACCCGATCCGAACGATACGGCTGAACCGATCTACTGGGGCACCTTGCTGGAGCCCATCGTGGCAGCGGCGTATACCCAGCAGACAGGCCACCGCGTACGCAAGGTCAATGCCGTCCTGCAACACCCCACGATCCCCTTCATGCTCGCCAATCTGGATCGCGAAGTGGTCGGCGTGCCCGATGTGCAGATCCTGGAGTGCAAGACCGCGGGCGAGTTCGGCGCCCGGCACTGGCAGGACGGCGTGCCCGAGTACGTCCAGTTGCAGGTCCAACACCAGTTGACGGTCACCGGCAAGCGTGCCGCCGACGTGGCCGTGCTGCTGTGTGGCCAGAAGCTGGAAGTCCATCGGATCGAGCGGGACGATGACCTGATCGCCCGGCTGATCGCGCTGGAAGCCCAGTTCTGGCGCTACGTCGAGACCGACACCCCACCACCCGGAGACGGATCGGAGTCAGCCGACCGCGCGCTGCGATGCCTATACCCGAAGGATAGTGGCGGGACGGTGGATTTCTCGGAGCACCGCCAGATGTCAGCGGCGTTCGCCGATCTGGTTACCGTGCGCGCCGAGATCGACGCACGGGAACAGGTAGCAGCCAAGCTCAAGCAGACCCTCCAGCAAGCGATAGGCGACGCCTCGAGGGCGCTGTTCGAGACAGGCGAAGTCAGCTTCAGGCGCAGCAAGGACAGCGCCTCGACTGACCTGAAACGCCTGCAAGCCGAGCATCCGGATCTCGCCCAGCAGTACGCCATCCCTAAAGCCGGTGCCCGCCGTTTCCTCATTTATCCCTGATCACTGGAGTAACGATGCTCAAAGGACTCGCCATTACCCCGCCCGTCATCGGGCGCATTTCCATTGGCCGCGTGGTCGAGAAGAACGGCAAGCGCCTGCCGGAGAAGGACGACCAGTTCACGCTGACGACGCAGGTACAAAACCGCGACGGCTGGATGCTGCACCCGCTCAACGAATCGTTGCGCAAGGCCACGCCGGGCAAGCTGCGTTCGATCCCCGTACGGATGCTGTTCAATGACCCGAATCTGAATCTGCGCGCCGAATACTGCCTGTTCGACCGCGATACCGGGCGTCCCGTCTGCGTCGGCAACGGCGAGCGGTGCAAGCGAGTGGAGCAGGACGGCATTGCGATCCTGCCCTGCCCGTCGCCGGACGGCTGCCAGTTCGGTGGCCCCGGCGGCTGCAAGCCGTATGGGCGGCTCAACGTCATTGTGGGCAACGAAGACGAGCTAGGCTCCTTCGTGTTCCGCACGACGAGCTTCAACAGCATCAGAACACTCGCGGCGCGGCTGCTTTACTTCAGTGCGGTATCGGGCAACCGGCTGGCCTGCCTGGCGCTGGAGCTGAAGCTGCGCGGCAAGTCCACCACGCAGAGCTACCGGTCAGCGATTTACTACGTGGACCTGGGGATTCGGGCGGGCAGTTCGCTGGAAGCTACCCTCACCGAAGCGCGCGAGCTGGATGCACGGCGCAAGTCTGCCGGGTTCGACCAGGTGGGGCTGGACGCGGCAGCCAAGCAGGGTTTCAGCAACGGCACGTTCGAGGACAGTCCCGAGGAAGCTGCAGCGGTGGTTGAGGAATTCTTTCCCGAGGCCACGCACGATCGTTCGGCGTCAGGTGACGCCGGGAAGCCTGACGAGGCTAGACCGCCCGGCTTACGGGAAAAGCTGCAGCGCAAGGCCGCCCTGCTGGGCGGGACGGCGGCATGACGAGCATGAATCGCTGGACGTCCATGCTGGCGGCCGGTGCGACCGGCACCGCGCTCTGCCTGTCGGTGCTGGCCGGCTGGCAGCGCGGCGGTACGGTGGCGGAACGGCTGGTGTGGGTTGCGCTTGGCATCGTGTTAGTCGCCACTGCGCACCTGCTGCCCGCAGTGATCCGAGAATCCCCCACTGTCGTGCGCGTCGTGGGCGGTGTGCTGTGGCTCGCCTGCATCACAACCGCCTGCTAYGGGCATGCGACGTTCTTCCTGCTAGCCCAGCGGCATGCCGGGGAACTGCGGTCGGCTGCCGTGTCTGTGAGTTCCCTCGCGCCAGCCGGCCGCAGCCTCACAGCAGTCATGGGGGAACGGGCCGAGGTCACGGCGCGACTGGCGACGGCCAATGCGCAGTACTGCACGGGCACCTGCACAACGCTGGGAGCCCGTCGGATCACGCTTGCCGCCAAGCTGGATGCGCTGGACGCCGAAGTCGACGACATTCGGCGCGGGCAAGCAGCGGAGGACAGGACTGTGAACCGACACGACGCCATGGCGACCGATCCGGTCACGGGGCGACTCGCGGCGCTACTCGGCACGACCGTCGCGCGCGTCGATCTGCTGTCGGGTCTCATCTTCGCGGCGGTACTGGAAGGGGTCGCTTGCCTGCTGTGGGCGATCGCGCTGCAACCCTGGCCGGCGCTGGGGGCTGCCGCAGCCGTCCCCCCAGTCACGGCGAGTCACGAGGCGGACGGCAGTCATCCACCGGATAACGATCCCGTCATCCCATTACCGGTTCGGAAATCAGCCAATCCCGACGTGACTCGGCTCGTGCAGGAAGTCGCGGCCGGACGACTCCGTCCAACCGTTGCCGACATCCGCCGTCACCTTGGCTGCTCGCAAGCCCGCGCCACTGCCCTGCGCCGTCAACTCGCCTCGCTCACCCCGACGGCATAAGCCGGGCATTCGCCCAGCACAGTCCTTTCCTTCTTCTTTCCCAATTGACGTGCCCATCCGGCCCCGCCGGAGGCCGATGCTCGTCCCTATTCAGGAGAACCATATGACGGATCACGCCATACCCGCCTTACCCGCATTCTGCCGACCGCGCCTGCCCCTCGGCCGTCTGCTTGCCACACCCGCTGCGTTCAATGCCCTGCAGACAGCAGGCGTCTCGATCTTCGCGCTGGTGAACCGCCACGCCCGTGGCGACTGGGGCGATGTGTCCGACGAAGACCGCCAGCACAACGACCTGGCAGCCATCGCCGGTCAGCGCGTGCTGTCCAGCTACCCCCTGCCGGACGGACAGAAGGTCTGGATCATCACCGAATGGGACCGGTCGGCCACGACAGTCCTGCTGCCTGAGGACTATTGATCAGCGACGACGGACATGACGAATCCATTTCTTCCCTCCAAACTCCGCGCACCCACACGCGTCACACCGGGCTGTGTCTTCGTCTCATTGGAAGCGCTCAAAGCACTTAATGCCGTTCAAGTACCACTCACGCACCTTCTCATGCGCCACATGAAAGGCGACTGGGGCCAGGTCTCGGACGAGGACTGGCAACGCAACGAACGCGCACTCGATACCGGGCATTTCCTGCTCTCCAGCTACGTTCTGTCCAGCGGGCAGAAGGTGTGGCTGCACACCACCGGCGCGCGCTCGGCAACCTTCGCCCTTCTTCCAGCCGAGTCGTGGCTGCTGAAGTCATGCCCCGGAGACACACTACGCGCGCCTCAGTGACGGTCGGCGTCCGCCCTACGGCTGCCAAGCCGGAGCGCCAGCCTCTCAACCATCTCCACCAGCATGGCACGGTCGCTGGTGCTGACCCTCGATAGTAAGCGGGCGAGGTGGTGGGCCTGGTCGCTGGCGCGATTGCTGGCTTCCGTCAGCAAATCCGCCGTTTCGCACTGAAAGATGTCGGCCAGCTCGGCCAGGCGTCCGATCGTGGGCATGACGACGCCACGCTCCATGCGCGATACCGCCTCATTGCCAATCCCCAGCCGTTCCGCGACCTGCTCCTGCGTGAGCTCGGCGGCGGTGCGATGCCTGGCAATCGCCCGTCCCACCACGCCGGCAAGCTGGTCCATGTCTGTCTTGCGCATGCCCTCTCCCAATCCACCCAGATGGTTGGGCATCGCCTTTCTGATATGAAGTGCTTTTTAGGTTGAGTTTCAACCCATTAAGTCGTTAACATCATCAGTGGCTTGCAGGTGGAGAACCATCGGCTTCCTTGTCAACTTCGAAGAACAAAGAAAAACATAATGCATTCAAACACTTACACGGAAATTGAGCATCGCCGTCACGCGAGCTGCGTTGAGCGAAACCCGAAGGCGAAGAGTCTCGCGCTGAAGGCAGGCATCTTCAGTGCCGCACTACTCGTGTTGGGCGGCTGCGGCGGAGGTGGGGATGGCGGCAGCGCTGCTGCGGGTGGTGGYACTGCGCCCCAACCTACGCAAACCGCGAACCTGACCGGCAAGGCCATCGACGGCTACCTGGCCAATGCCAAGGTCTGCTTCGATGACGGTAAAGGTGGTTGTGATGCCTCTCTGCCCTCGACCACGACCGACGCGACTGGTGCATACACCCTGAATGCGCCGGCGGACGCCACTGGCCGTCAGATCAACGTCATCGTGACGCCAAATACCCGGGATCTTTCGAACCCCGACGTCCCATTCACCTCGACCTTCACGCTGTCAGCCATCGTGTCGKGCACCACCCAAAACGTCACGCCACTCACGACGATGGTTGTCACGCACGTGAAGGCCGGCCTCTCGCAAGACCAAGCGCTGCAAATCACCCAGAACTTCGTGGGCGCGGCAGTCGATCCGGCTGCCGACTACATTTCTGGCGGCGACACTGGCACGGCAGCAATTGCTGCCAGCATGGTCAGCCACCTGACGACGCTGGGTGGTCAAGGCCCGATCTCGTGGACGCAAGTCCAGGCCACGATGAAGGCCTACGCTGCCAAGGGTACGGTGACTGGGGTCCAACAGGCCGACGTCAGCGCACAACTCAACAACCCGGCTTACAGCGCTGAAGCTGACGCCACCGCCGTACTGAGCAGCCCCCTCTTCACCGTGAACGGCAACCTCATGCAGCAAATCCTCGAGTCCGGCGTCGTCACGCCGGCTCTGACTCCAGTGCGTGAGAACTTCACGCTGTCCGGTTCTACGCTCTCCATCACGCAGGAGGCACAAAGGAACGGCAGCTGGCTGCCGGCCACGCCGCTTGGCAGCTACGACGGCTGGTTCAGCGGTTCGTGGATTTCTCTCAACGGAGGTGCGGGAGCCTGTGAACTGAAGGCCGACGGTTCCTGGACCGGCTGGCTGACTGCTGGCCAAATGCATCCGTCCTATGCACTGTCGTCGATAGGTGCGACCCTGGTCGGCACTGACCCCATCACCAACGACGGCGTTCGTGTTTCGTATCGGACGATGGACGTCAGCGGTCAGCCGCTCTCGACTGGCCTGCAGATTGACTATCGTAATCCGGTTCGCCAGGCCATGACGGGTACGTTCGCACCGGGCACTACTGCCTACCTTGCCACGATCACGTACAACAACGATCGCGTGATGTTGATCAATCCGGGCTTCGGTCTGCCGTGGATCAACGGCCAAACGGTTGCTGTCTCCAACACCGTCAATGGTTCGCCGCAATACACCATGGGCGACCCTGCCCAGGCGTATTCGTCGATTCAACAGGTGGTGGGTACGCAAACCGACATCGGCGGCGGTTGCGTGTTGCTGAACATCAAGGCCGGTGGTGTGGCTGAAATCGACAAGAGCAACAAGGTGGGCTGCAACTACGCCAGCAATCCGCTCAACTTCCCGGTCGCGGGTAGCTGGTCGGTGCATCCTCGCAATCCGAATACGGTCACGATCACCTTCCCGAAGACGATCGGTGCGCCGATGGTTCCCATCAATGACCGAATCAAAAACATCATCAACGCCGACGGTTCGCTCGTGGTTGGGCTGATGGACAGCAAGCTGCTCATGGGTTATGCGCTGCCTGCTGGTTCGCGTGCGACGGTGGCGCAATTCCGTGCGGACGTGGTTGACGCCATGGCCGCATCGATGCGTGAAGCCGCAATTCGGATTGGCCAAAAGCAGAATCCGTAACTGAAGACGGCTTCTCCAGCGTGTTCCGGCTTCACGCTGGGGAGGACCTTCGGGTCCTCTTATCTTTCGGAATTACCCCTTTATTTGCCAAGGCACGCAGATTCCAACGTAGGCTGCATTCTTGCCGTTGTGTCCTGGCAGCTTCCCAACTGTACGAGCAGGATGCCAAAAGATTGAACGTCCATACCGGCGGACGGAACGCCTTGATATTGCCTTTTATGGTTCATGCTTCAACTACGACGTATTGAGCCGATATAGCAGTTCCGTGTGCGTGCAGCTTAGACCAGCTCATGTCCAGCCTTGAAGAGTGAACACAACAACAATCCTTTTTTGAAAGGGACCAAGAAGAATAAAGGCCACCACATCCTGCTCATGCCGCCGCACGTGGATCTTCAGATAGCCATCAGGCACCGGCAATCTGAAGACCCACTAATTTCCACAACCCACACTACCTGTTTCACAACCCTGTAGAGAGCGGTTCAAACCGCTCCCACGATGCTTTCTCAAGGAGCATTCTCATGCGCAAAACCATCATCGCCATCGCTCTCGCCCTGTCGTCCACCGCAGCATTCGCAGTCAACACCTGTGACACCATGCCGACCAAAAACCAGCGGGAGAACTGCTGGTCGAATTTGATCAGCAATTATCAAACCGAAGCCGACGAGTACACCTTCACTGTGCAGGAATCGAAAAAGGTTCCTGCCACCGTGAAACGAAACGTGGAAAAGAAACGTCAGGCCATCTCGAAGGAAGCCGAAGCTCAGTGCCGGAAGGACAGCCTAGGCTATCCGGAGAATGCGTGTTACATCGAGCAAATCCAGAAGTTCAAGGAATTCACTTACAAGGAGACTTCGAAGTATGGTGTCCAAGACATGCGACTGAACTGAAGCGGCAAGCTAGCTGTTTTCACTTTTTAAGGAAGAAATATCATGCGAAAGTTCCTTGCCACTATCGCCATCCTCTCACTTTCGACGCTCGCCTTTCAAGCGCAAGCCCAGTTCCGCGCCAGCGAGATCTGCAAAATGAAACGCAGCCAGTATGAGAGAGATCAGTGTCTTGAATACGGCCTCAGAGGCGGTATGCTGCGCGTGAAAGGCAACACCCAGCGACTCCTGGACTCCAGCCGCGTTCCTGAGTCGGAAAAGGAGAATATCTTGAAGTCCCACAAAAAGTGGACCAGCAAGTTCGACAGCAAGTGCTCGGATAACGAGTGCTACTACGACATGGCTAGCAATCGTAACAACGAGATCGAGAAAATTATGGCTAAGTACAACATCGCGCCGATGTAAGTCCGTGCGGCATAAACGAGGAGAGTGGGCGTAACGCCCACTCTCTTCTACGTCGCTCATTTTTTTGGTTCATCGCCGATTTCGGGGGAAGCCTTGGCCGTCCCAGAACAACCCAACTCGGCCAGCCATGGTCCTGTGGTCGAATGTCCGCACCTCCTTGCGGTCGTCCGCAGTACCAACAGACGGCAAATGGCATCGCGGCGACAATCTATCCGTGACGTGGGGTGAGGATGTCAATGCGACCCTTCTTTGTGCTGATAGGTTAGTTCCTCTCACTCGGTGCCTTCCACTGAAGCAAGATATCCAAGGGTTCTCTCTCGCCCACCAGCTCTTTTGCGAGCGAAATGCGACCCAGCAGTCTATGCCGCTCATCGACGTCAAGGCGCTCAGCCGCTCGCGCCGCCTCGGTGAAATAAGCGTCAATCCGACGTGCTTCGTCCCAGCCTGCAATTGCTGCAAGTAGATCCTTTCGCGCATCCTGGCGACATTTCTCTTGCCGCGCGCGTTCCTCCGCTTCTCGCCGGCGTTGCTGCTCATCCTCCCACCGTCTGTGCTCTTCCTCGGCCCGAATTCTCGCCGCCTCCAGTTGTGCATTCAATTCGGGGCCCACTGTTTCAAGCTCTTGCACAATGCCCAGCACCAATGAAGAGAAATGCCCTGGCTTCTCCTCGGACCATCGCTTGACYCAACTGACCCGCCACGATGGGCAGTACGCCTGTAAGCAAAGGCGACCGGAAGCCAGGTCCTTTGTCGTCGTCCAATACCTAGGCTCTGGATACCTGCGGCGTTGCTCAGGAGTCAGGCTTCGAACCGGGACGTACTGGCTATTGCCGACGTAGAGCATTTCGACGACTTCGGTCATCTCGAAGAGCGTCAGACCGATGGGCACGTCACCGATATACACTACCGTTGGTCGCTCAGGCGCCCAGGCACTGTGCTGGTAGTGGTTCTTCCTGGGAGTCTCGCGCAGGTCAACCTCGGCTCGTCGCATCTGCCCGCCTGCCGGTGCAATCGTCACTCGRTGCCCACGCGAAGTCAGCGTTCGGAACAGCTTATCGGCCGCACCGATGGCAGCGTCCAGCCGTTCCTTCGACGATAGAACGTCGACCAATAATCGCTTGAACGGACGCAGGATGCCGGTTTCGCTATCACGAGTCTTCTCGAAGAACGGCTTGATGCCTACCAGTAGCGGGTGCGAGGGCTTCTCTGCCGTCGGCTGGTGAGACCGTCGCTRTATGCTCGGCGCCACCACCGGCACGCCATCGACGGTGGGGGAGGGACCCTTTGCTATCCTTTTAGACGCCCGCTCGTTGGTGCCGATGAAGTTCCCTGGGCTCCATTCAGTAATATCACCTGCTCTAACATCCGGCAATGCGGGGCGTGCAGGCGCCTTTCCGAACTCAAGTTGCGCCCAGTACCCCCGAGGTGGTCGAGGCACACGCAGTTCAGTACACACCCGGGCCATGTAACTCGACGACACCCCCAGCCGCTCGGCAACCCGAAGCATGGGCTCCTGCCAGACGAGCTCGTATAGCTGCTCACGGGACAGTGGAGCCACCTGCGCACTGGCCACCTCTCCGCCCATCGTCTCACGCGCCTCCTCTGTCACAACAGTCCTCCTTGGTAGGTTTGCGCATCCCAGTGCAAGACGGTCACAATCTTGGAAACATGCTCTGAGTCCGGCGGGCGATCACCGGCGCGCGACAGTCTCTGTCGTTCGCATCCTACTGGTAGATATTGACGACAAACTGGAAGGTGACGTCGCCCGCTTCCATTAGTTGGCGGGCCTCTCGACTGCGCTCGGCTCCTCGGGGACGAGGGTGCCAGAAGGCGAGACAGCCTTGGCCAAGTAGACCGAGGCGTGCTCCAGCTACGTCAGGCGGAATTCGACCCTGAGCTGTCATTCGAAGGCCACAAGCAGGCTGACTGAAAGCTGTCCTTGGCTATCGTGCAAAGTCCGCGTGAGTACCACAAGCAAGGGAAGCGCATTGAACTCGTATCACTGGCAACGAAACCGTATTTCAGATGGCCGTTTCTAGCGAGCTACAGAAGCACCACCAAGCGCGTCCTACAGTTCGCGAGCCCTCCCTCCAGAAGTTCCGCTCGGCATGTCAAATATGAGTCGCGAGCGTAGCACCGCGTCGGAGCCGGTGACAGGAACGCTCGTACCGGGTGAACTGCGTCAGGCAGGAATCTCATTCACCATCGGCCCTTCGGCCCCGATGGCCGAGAACCTATAGAACTTCGCTGCGGCGCCCATGTGCCTGAACTTCTGGCGCGCCAACTGCAGCAGCTTCGCGTCGCATGTGGAGATAACGAACTGTCGCTCACCTTCCGACGAGCCCTGAAGCCCCGATATCAGGTCCAGCAGCGCGTACGTGTTCAGGTCATCGAAGTGTGTCACAGGGTCGTCCATCATGATGGACGAGAACCCAGACCAGGTCTGAGAACTGCAGGCGGTCAAGAACAGTCCAAGGACGAGCGTCTGCACCTGCGATTGACTGAAGTAGTCGGTAGGCCGCAACTCCTGGCCCTTTCGGTGAACTCGGATGCCGATGGCTGAGTCCTTGCTCGACACTTCAATTTCGCCGAACCCGTAGACGGGTCGCAGCCGCTGCTGAATCACCGCAGTCCTAGGTCCGTACTCGGTGATGAAGTGCTCGGTCGCGACCGCCTGCTGGCGGTCTAGTAGCTTCGTGACGTCCTCGAAGTACGCCACCCAAGGCTCGACCTTCTGAGCGAGCTCGTCAGCCTGCTCCACCAGCTTTTCACTGGCCAGAATTCGGTCGCGCATGTTTTGGAAGGCGGCGGAGGTCGCTGCCGTATCCACGGCCACTTCGAGTTCGGCGACGCGGTCACGCAAGCCGAGCGCTGTCACTTCGCGTGCGGTCGCCGCCTGAATTCTCTGATGCAATTCTTCATCAGGAACATCGCTGTCAAGCCCCGCGGCTGTTAGCGCGGCAACCACGGACTGCACGTTGGTCTGGTGGGTGTTCCATATCTGACCTGCCTGCTGGTGGCTGCTTCGCGCCGCAGTAAGGTTTGCCTTCGCCCCTGCGTTAACTGCCTTCTGGGTGTCCAGCGCGGTGCTTGCAGTTTGAACGGATAAACTTGCCTGGACTAGCCGCGCCTCCGCGTCTCGCAGCGCCTCGGTCAAAGCCTGCAGGCCAGCCGGGAGATTGACCGTCCCACGATTCGCCTCGGCAAGAAGCTCGTCCAGCCGGCGCTTCGCCGCTTCTAGCGCGGTCGTCGAGGCCTGGCGTTCGCGCTCCAATGTTTGGTAGCCATCTTGAGCGGAGGCAAGTGCAGCGTCTGCCGCAGCCAGCAGTTGCCGCGCACTGTTGACGGCGCTCACAGCAAGCATCTCCGCCTCACGCACCTGTGTGCTCATCTGCGCAAGCTGTTGAGCCGTATCGTTCGATAGAGACAGTCCAACCGAACTCAGYGCCGTTTCGTAGGTCGTCCGCTGCCGCTCGAGTTGCTCATGCTCGGTTTTGGCTTGCCCCAGCTGTTGGTCTTCCTGGCTTAGATCGTCGGACAGGGCTTGTCGCGCAGCGACCTGTGTCTGCAGCTTTGCCCGCTCAGTAGCCAGCTTCTCACTAAGTCGAACGATGAGGTCACCTTGTTCCATCCGCCGGTCGATTGCAGCCAGTAGCGCGTGTTGGCTCCCATGGTCGTGACCGCATAGCAAGCAAGTCGCGCCATCCACGTGCGTGCGGAGCTCGGCAATCAGCTCTTTCAGAGTGGTGTCGTTGCTCCTGGCTGAATTGAGTTCGCGCTCCACTCGAGCGACAAGAAGTTCCTGCGCCAACACTGCCTGCTGCGCCTCGCCCAGCCGCGCGCGCTTCGTCTCGGATGAGCCCTGCAACTTTGCCTCAAGGGCCTGCGCGGCTATCAATCTGGGCTCTGCCTGAACCCATAGGTCAGCCTGTTTTTCGACCCACTGGACGCGAGACATTGAGTCTCTCGCGGTCTTCGAGGCGGCATCAAGGCGCTGAAGCGTCGCTGCCGTATCCTGCCGGGCACTCAGCGCTTTGGACTGGACGTCCCTCTGCTGGTTGAGGGTCTGCGTGAGCGTAGATAGACCTTCGGTGAGCGCCTGACTCTGTACAGTCAGTTGCGCATATTCCGGCTGAACCGAGGCAGCCCAAACTAGCCAATCCCGTTGGTACCGCGCTACCTGTTCCTGCGTCTTGAACTGAGCAAGTTCGCTCGTAAGCGTACCGAGGCGCTCCGACGCCGTATTGGCACTGACCTCAGCCTGTTCGACCAGGGCCTTACGCTCCTCGACTTGCGTGCGCATTGGTTCGAGCTGCCCACGCAGCATCTTCAAGTTCGCGACGTGCTCAAGGGCCTTGGACACCGTCGCCCGCCAGCTCACCGCTTCAGCCGCAGACGATTCCAGCATCGCACGAAGAGCTCTCGTATCGTGAGGGCTGATGCCTGACATGTTGAACCCTGAGGCCGAGATCGCTTGCTCCAACTCGGTGAACCGAGCATCGAGCGCCTCCGGCGACGTGTCCACGGAGGCAAGGCCTTCAAGCCGCTTCAAGTCCTCCCTTTCGGCGTCGATGGAGCTACGAGCGCCTTGGGCTTGCTTGCGCGCTTCAGCGAGCTTCTGGCGCGCTAGCTTCAGTACCTCCTCGGCCTTCTTCAAGCCGCTTACATAGTCTTCGAATGCGAGCATTCGGGACACGATGTCCGCGGGCAGTTCGCAATTTTCCGCAACGCCTCGGGTGAGCTCTTGGCTGTCCTGGCTGAACAAGTGAGTGGCTCGGAACAGAGCCACCATGTTGTCCACGCGGTCGGCTGCGGCCGAGGCCCCACCAGTCAGAAGGCTCAATACATCCTTCCTCGAGGTGACCTTTCCATCCACCTGCGCGTTGTTGTGTTCCGCCAAGTTGCGGGTGATGACGTGCTGCTTGCCATCACGCTCGAGCGTGAGGGTCACGACGGTCGACTCGCCATCACTGTCCAGATGCTTCGCAGCCCTAGCCAAGCCTCCGCTAGCCTTAGCAAGCCGGCCGACTCCGCCAGTAACGGCAAAGTCAATGGCGTCGAAGAACGATGTCTTGCCAAATCCGTTGGGACCGTAGAGGACGGTGACAGATGAGCCGAGCGCGAACTCCTTCTTCGTTCGATAGGCCCGGAAGTTCTGGATGGAAATTGACTTGAGGGTGGCCTGCACTCGCTCTTCGGCCGTGGGCTCCGAGGATGCCTCTGCGGACACCCCTGCAACCTTGTCAGGCGCGCCGTACGTGCCTTCAAGACAGGCACTAAGAATCACGCTCGCGCTGCTCTTTGCGGGCACGACTAAGGCCTTGGCCAGTTCCGCCTTCATGTTGCGCTGTCGAAGCAACGTCTGGGCAGAAGGAGGTCGCGTTTGTACCCCAGGCGTAATTGGCGCCAGCGGGAGGAAGGGCAACCTCGCTAGGCTGCCGGCCAGGTCGTGGTCAAGCTGAACGACATACTTTCTGCAAAAGTACACATCGACTTCGACGCGCGAGCAGAAGGACTCGTGAACGGTGATTCCCGCCGGAAGGCAGAAGACGAACGACACATCCTTCGTCGACCACTCTGAGGTTCGCTTGAGGTAGTGCTTCTTGAACGCCTCGTACAGCGGCTCGTAGTCGGCCTCATCACCAACCGCAAATGCTGTGACCGCATGGCTGCGTAGCATCAAGAGCAGCGGTAAGCAATCTTCGCGGAGGACTTCCTCTGTGAAGGTCGTTCCGGGCACGAGCTGCGACAGCGTGTCGCGGAGCTCTGAAGGAAGGCCGAGGGCCTCAGGAGATTGCAGCATCGATTGCCTCTCTCAGTGCCTCTTCGTTGACGGCATCTTGGTATGCCTTGAGAAAGTCTTGGTAGCCGATCCGAATGACTGCGCTGGTAGGGTCTGTGAAGTTGAGTTCCTCGGTCGGCTCAGCGGCTTGGTCGAACAGAGTCCGCATCAGCGCCGGCCAGCGGTAAACCGGGGTATTTGGCCTCCAACGACTTTTCGGAGTCGTCGAGTTCGTCGTTAATCCACTTCACGACTGCAGGAACAAGCCCAGCCGGAGTCCGCGGGTCCTTGGTTCCTGGAAATGGGTGCACGGTGGCGTCGGCGAGCGCAAATCGCTTGCCGGCCGCGCCCGGTGGCAGGCCTGAAGGGTTCAGTTGACGGAACGAGTGGATGCAGGCGCCGCGTTCTCGGAACACCGCATCCTTGAAGTTCTCCAGAGGGTTACCAGGTCGCTGGAACTCGCCACCGGCGCAGTACGTGGGCATACTCTCCGGCTTCATGAACCTATCGGTCGCGAAGATGACCGCCGTCTGGCCGTATTGCTTTGCCATCCCCGGAGCCGCATTTCCAGCCACGTTCGCCATGACTAAACAGGTGCCCTCACGAAGGACCCCGGGGAACTGCACCGGATTGAAGAACGGCTGAATCTGACTCATAAAGGACGCATGCGACGGTCCCGGATTGCATTGCGCAACAAACAGCCATGTGAGCGGCAACTGTGCTTCCTTTGCGGCTGCGGTCTGCTCGATGTCCTGCAGAAGCCACTCCCAAACGCGGCGTTGGTCTCGGACTCCAATCCAGTCATAGCAAATGAGGGTCGCAAACTGATATGGCGCGTGGGTGTCAACATACTTACCCTTGAACAAGAAGACGGATTGCCCCTTGAACATGGACTGATGGTTCACCTGAAGCTCGACTCCCGCAGGCTCAATCTTGGTCTGAATCCAGCATCGGACTTCACCAGACYCAAGCTTGGCCCATGTCACGCAGCAGTTGACCCATTGGTCCTCCCGGACGCGGTCCAACGAACTCCCTACTTCGTCGTAGGTCGTGCCCGGCCGCTGAACTAGTTCGCCGAATTGCGTCCTTGTCAGGCCTTCGAGCCCTCCAATGACGACGGTGCCTGTCGGCCAACTGCCATCAGCCATCGCGGCCGTAATGCGGTCGAAGCCGGCCAGGCCAGGCAGCGTGCATTCGGGAAAGATAGTGAAGTGAGTCCTCTCAGCGCCGTGCGCGCATTTGAGGGCCACGGCGAGCGTGGCGTCGATGCCCGCTAGCGCGGCATCCCTCAGTTCGGGCAGGAGCGGGAACGGTTCCAAATGGACGAAGTCCACATATGGCTGCGCAATGACCATTCCGACTTCTCCGCGCGGCAATCGCACGCCAAGTTGACCGATGTCAATCTCAATGACCCGAACCAATCGTCTCTCCTTGCCATCTTTTTCGGCGGATTCCGGCATGTACGGTAGCATATTGCCCAAAGATGGACATCAACGAACTTCCGCTTTTCGCCGCTCTCTGCCCTCCCAGAGGCAGTGGACCGCCCTGGCAAAGCCCGACGTCAATGCCTTTCTGATTCGACACGGACAGTTCTTACCAGCCGGCAGTGATGGCGCAAGTGGGGCGTGGAGTTTTAGCCTTTATGCACCACCAGTTGACGCCCTCCCCACTGCCATCGTCAATGCCCGCGATCTGGCTGTCGGCTTGACATGGAGGGATTGATCCTTCTCGTGAGCAAAGTAACCGACCAGGTAGTCCGTCAATCGTGTCACTTGGCGCTCGTTATGTCCCGCGAGAGGGTCCAACACCCACCGCCCCTGCCGTTTCAATGGCAAACGGTAATCCGGCTTATGGCAATTGAACACAAAGCCCCGTCCGTCGGTGGCCCTTGACCACCGTCGAGTGAGAGCGGCAATCACAGCATCCGTCGTGAAGTTCTTTGGCCGGTTGGCGTCGACGAAGAAGCAGCAGTGGAAGTGATTGGCACCGTTCGTCCCGCGCTCCATCTTGGTGATGTAGCCGCGCATGTATTGCAAGATCTGCCTGTCCGCATCGCGGTAGACATTGGCGAAAAACCGTGCGCGATCCTGCATCGCGACACGGGTATCAATTCGCGCACGTGACTCTGGGTTGTCTGATGGCCAGTCAGCGCGGGCGGGTACATATGCCCACTGACCGGAATCAGCCACGCCCCATTGACCGTATGGCATGGCGTCAGCGAGTGCAAAGACCTTCTCCTGATACTGGAAATCCTGCCGGATCGGCTCCAGTCGATCCCCTCCCCTGAGCAACTTCGGTACGTATTCGCCAATGGATTCAGCCTGGCTGCATTCCGTGTCGCTCTTCCACTTCCGCATTTGCGCCCATGTGTTCTGCTGCCGCGCCTGGGTACGAAGCGCTTGCACGAAGTCGTTGAACACCTCCGCCTCTAGCTTCGATACGGCCGACATATGCGCACTGGGGTTGCGGAATGCGCAATGGCGCAGCCAAGGCTGCTGCTGGAAACATGTACGAAAGAGATCCAAGAGCGGACTGTAGGCATACCCCGGCATCACTACGCCCATCAAATCCCGCATCGCATGGAAATAATAGTCCAGTGAATATGAATCATGAACAATGACCATGTTGGGCGAAGCGTACCTGATCGCACCTGTGTGATGGATTTCAAATGGCAATCGCTCCGTTGCCAGAGCTACCCGCAGAAAAGATAAAAATTCGTTGATAACGAGGCCATATTCACCAACCTCCCAAAATCGTGGATAAATGCTGGCTGCTGTTGCCCTCTGATTATCCTGAATGAAATAGTCTGCTTGCATGTTTCACCTGTGATTGTTTCTCTCAGGTGATTCATCATTGCTGTAAAAAACAGCGCCCCAGCTGAACATTATCTAGCAACGATGAATGATAATTGTCAATGGAAGACACTTTCCCTCAGCGCAGTCCCTAGCCAAGGGATAGGGACGCCTTAGTCAGACACTTCAGGATCACCATTCAATCATCTAGATAATGGTTATCTCATCCCTTCTAAATCATGCATATCTTAAATTAGAAGGGCAGTAAGGCAATACCTGCACAGCAAACTGATTTACGTACTGAAACACCGTGTATACCGAGAGGTTCCCCAAGGATATTCACAATTTTTCGAACTCGCCTGAATACCGAGTTATCCGGATGAATGGGCGGCCGGAAATTCACCTGGCGGCAACCGCAAGCGCGACTCGTCCCCTGGCTCCCCTGAGCTTCGTCTTCCAGTGGTTCCGCCATGGCGACGGTCCCGGGGTATCGATCCCGGATTTCGTCGTCGCCGAATGGCGCGACGGAGAAGGCCCCGGCCGGGGCGGCATTGCCCCGATGATCTGCCGCCTCATATCGGCATCCACAGCCCCGTTACTGAACCTGTAAGCCAGATCACACCTGTGGAATTCAGTACCGTATTTGTTGTCGCTTTCCATAAAGGGCTGTAAAGACATCGTATCCATTCCATTCTGACCGCTTGAAAACATCTAGAGATCATCATGTTTTCGTCTTGATTGACACTTTAATGACTCTTTGATCCTTCTTGAGTTATTCCTGCATAAGTCCGGTATGATCCCTTATCAAGCAAGCCATTTAATAGATTATGACTATCGAAACGCGTGGGGCATTAGGGCTGATTACGGTACACTGGGGARGGGAGCCTTCCCCGCGAGAGAGACGGTGGCTTTGGGYGTGGCTGAAGTATTTTTTCCCTGGCCGTCCTGTCCTGCTGATGAGGCCGGGTGCGTCGCYAGTTGAATCCATCGTCCATGCCAAATCACTGATTTTGGATGGCGATAGCGATATTGAGCTTGAACAATTGCTGAGGCAGCAAGCCGCGGCTATCCAGACGTTGCATGCCGGAAGATTTTTTAATCAAACGGAGGATTTTGATTGGGTAGGCACCGATAATCGGCAACTCTGCTGGCTGATTGACTACATCCACAATTTGTTGAGAATTAGAATCCCAGACGCCGAGGCACGCTTTAGCAAGCGCGATTATTTTATTTGCCTGATTGATCTTGTCCTAGCCTCTTTGCTTGACAAACAAAACTATCTCACCAGACTTCATCAATCGTGGCTTCGGCATTTGCGGGATACGTCTTATCTGAATTGGTTTAGTGACGATGACGAACCCGGGCGATGCGATTTTGCATGGCAAGTTCTTGATGCCCGAATGCAATACACGCTACTGGATTCAATTCAACTGGATCCAGTCATTGGCCAGGAATTCAGAAAATACCCGGGTGGCGTTGGACTGAAATGCTATTTTGATTCGCTTCAGGTTTCTGATTATGAAAAGCAAAATCACGTCGGCCATATCAAAAAGCTCTGGAGCCAGAGAAAATACCGCGAGAAACTGGAAAAAAATAAAATCCGCCAGCGGAATTTTGTTCTGCCTGACGCAACCATCAAAAGTCTGGACAAGCTAGCCAAAGGGCTTGGCGTATCTCGTACCGAGGCGCTGGAGAGGCTAATCGAACTCGCCGCCAGATACGGCATGCCCGGTGCGCCGGCAGAATCTAGGCTCGGCCGGCCAGTGGATTTTTGATCTCACGGCCCTGAACGGCCGGTGCTGGAAATAGCTCCAACTGACCGGCGGCATTGGGATGTCTGGGCATGGCCAGCGGCGCTCGGCACATCGGCTGAACGCCACCTGGACTGCACCCACAGGCGTCCGCAAATTGGCCAGTCAGAACGGGAAACCCCACGCCCCCCTCGCCCTATACGAGCCGAACGGCTATTTGGCGCCTGGCTCGGCAAGGTCGCGGCGGCTGCCGTTCAGCAATTGTTTTACATCCGCGACCGGCCAATACAATCGACGATTGGGAAGCTTCGTCGGCCGGATGCCAAGATAGCTCCCATCCAAGGAGTAGCGCTTGCGAATCGATTGAGGATCGATCGCCAGAATGGCTGCCAACTCTTCCGTGGATACGTGATCCCGGTTTGCCGGAATCGGCATCGGAACGCGCGGCGCGCTCTTTTCCACTGCCTTCGGTGCCGGGACACTCACTGATGAATCGCTTGAAACCTGCCCTGCAAGGGCCTGGATTGCGCTGATCGTCTCAGCTGACTGGGCCGCGTATTCCGCAACAGCAAGCGGAATCAGGTCCGGTTGATCTGATTGCACCTTGCCACGGCCGATGACCTCAAAGATGAGCCGCATCCATTCCGTCTCGATCTCCACGTCCTGACACCACGCGAGAAACTCATGGGGTGCAAGTTGCGTCGGCGCAACGGTGCCGCTTTCCTCATCGTCGCAGGACCAGTCCCATAGCCGCATGATTTCGCGAGCCTTGGTGTGACGGTCGATGACGTCCCCTTTGAAAGGCTTGYCGTCAAGGCCCGTCGCCTCGCGAGGGAGTTCCGAACACCCTGCCGGTGCATGGAGGCCCGACAGGACAAGGGCCCCTTCCGCCGGCGTCCAGGTTGACCGATCGAGATACATTTTCAAGACGGCATAAAGCTGCCTTGCGGCAGCGACGCGTTCTTGTGGCGTACTTGCTTGCGACACGATCTCGTTCCCCTTTGATGCGGTGGTACTAATCTGGGAAGGATTCTATCGTGCGAGACCGATGTGCCACACGGGAAAATGAGGCACTAAGGCGGCGCGCAGGCGGGAGATGGTTCCAGATGGATCGATGGGGATCCAATTGGGTTACATGGCGGTTACATGGGCCGCAGAATGCACAAAGGGTTACAAGCGAATCGCTCGTAACCCTTTGATTTTATTGGTGCCGGCTGCAGGACTCGAACCCGCCACCTGATGATTACAAATCAACTGCTCTACCTGATGAGCTAAGCCGGCATGTTTGGTGCAGACCGCGATTCTACTGCATGCGGCGCAAATTGACGATGGGTTCCTGCGCTTACTTCACCACCTTCAACGAGGGCTTCTTGGCACCGATGCGGGATACGGGCGGCGGCGTGGGTTCGTCGTCACCATCGTGGTCGTCGCCGGCGTCTACTGTGACCGGAGCCTCGCTTTCGACCGACGACAGCTTGGGCGGCGGGTTGTTCTCGCGTTCCGTGCCGGCCTGGGTTTCGGGGACGCTACGTTCCACGGGGAAGGCCATGCCCTGCCCGTTCTCGCGGGCGTAGATGGCGAGGACGTTTTCGACGGGCACGTCGATCTTGCGCGAGATGCCGCCAAAGCGGGCGCTGAAGCCGATCCACTCGTTGCCCATGTCCAGGCCGCTGGTGGCGTCGAAGCTGACGTTGAGCACGATTTCGTTGTTCTTGACGAACTCGCGCGGCACGCTGGTGTTGGCGTCGACGAAGACGGCGATATACGGCGTGAAGCCGTTGTCCGTGCACCACTCGTAAATGGCACGGATCAGGTAGGGCTTGGTGGAGGTTTCAGGCATTGTGCTTCCAGTGGCGCAGTCCGGTGGCCCGAAGCGGTTGGCTTCGGGCCGGGCCGGTTTAGCGGCGCATCACCTTTTCGGACGGGGTGAGCGCTTCGATGTAGGCCGGGCGGCTGAAAATGCGCTCGGCGTACTTGAGCAGCGGTGCGGCGTTCTTCGACAGTTCGATGCCGTAATGGTCCAGGCGCCACAGCAGCGGAGCGATGGCGACGTCGAGCATCGAGAACTCTTCGCCGAGCATGTACTTGTTCTTGACGAAGATCGGCGCGAGCTGGGTCAGGCGGTCGCGGATGGCGGCCCGGGCGCGCTCGTGGTTCTTCTCGGCGGCCTTGCCCTTTTCGTTTTCGAGCGCGTAGACGTGCGTGAACAGTTCCTTTTCGAAGTTGAACAGGAACAGGCGCGCACGGGCACGCTGCACCGGATCAGCCGGCATCAGCTGCGGGTGCGGGAAACGCTCGTCGATGTACTCGTTGATGATGTTCGATTCGTACAGAATCAGGTCGCGCTCGACCAGGATGGGCACCTGGCCGTAGGGGTTCATCACCGAAATGTCTTCCGGCTTGTTGAACAGGTCGACGTCACGGATCTCGAAATCCATGCCCTTTTCGAACAGGACGAGGCGGCAACGCTGGGAGAACGGGCAGGTGGTGCCCGAATACAACACCATCATGGTTGGATTCCTTTGATGCGGGGTCGATTGACTGGATCGGTATTCTGGCAGAACCGATATGTAGAAAGCAAATTAGAGATGCATGGGGCACATATAAACATGAGCCCGACAGGTTTAAGCGCACTTTGAGGCACATTGCGCCCATCAACCCCGTCTCGGCATCCAAAGCAAAAAGGGCCGGGGCGGTGTTGCTCTTGGCGCAACGTCCGCTCCAGCCCCATTCCCATCGAACCGTCAGGCTTTCCGGGCTTTACCGCGAATTACTTGATGTCCTTCCAGTACGAGGCGTTCAGGCGCCAGGCGAAGACGGTGAACACACCCAGGAACATCAGCACCCAGACGCCCAGGCGCTTGCGCTGGTTCTGGGCCGGCTCGGCCATCCAGTCCAGGAACCCGACCAGGTCGGTCACGGCCTGGTCGTACTCGAGCGTGCTCATCTTGCCCGGCGTGACCTGCTCGAAACCGGCGAATTTGTGGACCTTCTCGCCATGCTCTTCGGCTTCGACGAACTTGGCGGTGCGCTGGCCTTGCAGTTCCCACAGCACGTGCGGCATGCCGACGCTCGGGAACACCAGGTTGTTCCAGCCCGTGGCGCGGTTGTCGTCACGGTAGAAGGTACGCAGGTAGGTGTACAGCCAGTCGTCGCCGCGGGCGCGGGCGATCACCGACAGGTCCGGCGGCTGGGCGCCGAAGAAGGCCTTGGCTTCCTTCGGCTGCATGGCGATGGTCATCATGTCGCCGACCTTGTCGCCAGAGAACAGCAGGTTCTGGCGAATCTGGTCGTCGGTCAGGCCGATGTCCTTGAGGCGGTTGTACCGCATCATCGACGCGCCATGACAGTTCAGGCAGTAGTTGACGAACAGCTTGGCGCCGCGCTGCAGCGAGGAGAGATCGCTGGTCTGCACGGGCGCCGGCTCGAGGGGGTAGCCCCCTTCGCTGGCCATGGCGGGCGCGGCGGCAAAGCAGGCGCCGGCCAGCGCGAGAATCGAAAGCAGCTTTTTCATCTTGTGTCCTTGTGCTCTTGTCGGGTTTCGTCCGGGCTCAGTGCGGGTGGAACGTCACGCGTTCCGGCACTTGCTTGAACTGGCCGACACGGCTCCACAGCGGCATGGTCAGGAAGAAGGCGAAGTACAGCAGGGTACCCAGCTGCGACACCTTTTCACCCACCGGCGACGGGGGCTGTACGCCCAGGTAGCCGAGCACGATGAACACCACCACGAAAACGACGAGGATGCTCTTGTGGAAGGACGGGCGATAGCGGATCGACTTCACCGGCGAGTGGTCGAGCCACGGCAGGAAGAACAGGATCACCACCGAGCCGCCCATCACCAGCACGCCCCAGAACTTGGCGTCGATGAAGTAGAAGCCCACAGCCAGGATCACGGCGATGGCGAGCGCGCCAACCTTGATGCGGGCATCCTTGCTGCGCAGGAACACCATGCCGAGCAGCACCGCGAAGAACACCCACAGGATGGGCAGGAAGTTCGAGGTGGTGGCACGCAGCATCGAGTAGAACGGCGTGAAGTACCAGACCGGCGCGATGTGCGGCGGGGTCTTGAGCGGATCGGCCGGGAAGAAGTTGTTCGACTCCAGGAAGTAGCCGCCCACCTCCGGGAAGAAGAAGATCACCGCGGAGAAGATCATCAGGAAGCCGCCCACACCCATCAGGTCATGCACCGAGTAGTACGGGTGGAAGGGGATGCCGTCCAGCGGGATTCCGTTCTCGTCCTTCTTGGCCTTGATCTCGACGCCGTCCGGGTTGTTCGAGCCCACTTCGTGCAGCGCGATGATGTGCGCGACCACCAGGCCCAGCAGCACCAGCGGCACGGCGATGACGTGGAAGGAGAAGAAGCGGTTCAGCGTGGCGTCGCTCACGACGTAGTCGCCGCGGATGAACAGGGACAGGTCCTGGCCGATCACGGGGATGGCGGAGAACAGGTTCACGATCACCTGGGCGCCCCAGTASGACATCTGGCCCCASGGCAGCAGGTAGCCCATGAAGGCCTCTGCCATCAGGCACAGGAAGATCAGGCAGCCGAAGACCCAGACCAGCTCACGCGGCTTGCGGTAGGAACCGTACAGCAGGCCACGGAACATATGCAGGTACACCACCACGAAGAAGGCCGAGGCGCCGGTGGAGTGCATGTAGCGCACCAGCCAGCCCCAGGGCACTTCGCGCATGATGTATTCCACGCTGGCGTAAGCCACGGGAATGCCGGCGGCGTTGAGCRTGCCGTCCGGCTTGTAGTTCATCACCAGGAAGATGCCGGTCACGATCTGGATCACCAGCACCAGCAGGGCCAGCGAGCCGAAGAAGTACCAGAAGTTGAAGTTCTTCGGTGCGTAGTACTTGGAAAGGTGATCTTCCCAGAGTTGGGTTGCGGGGAAGCGCGCGTCGATCCAGCCAAGCAAGCCGGTCGTCTTTACTTGTTTTTCGGCCGCCATGGTCAAGCGTCTCCTTTTTCATCCTTGCCGATCACGATCTTGGTGTCGGACAGGAACTGGTATGGGGGTACGTCGAGGTTTTGCGGGGCCGGCTTGTTCTTGAACACGCGGCCAGCCAGGTCGAAGGTCGAACCGTGGCAGGGGCAGAGGAATCCGGGGTCGGAGCCGAGTTGCGGGTTGGAACCGGCGCCGAAGGGACCTGAGGGGGAGCAACCAAGGTGGGAGCAGATGCCTACCACGACCAGCAGGTCCTTGTGGTCTGCGCGCGAACGGGTTTCGTTCTTGCAGTATTCCGGCGTCGGCATGGTGAAGGGGACATCCGAGTTGGGGTCGGCCACCTCGGAATCTGTCTTCTTCAGCGACGAGAGCATTTCCTCGGTGCGCTTCAGGATCCAGACCGGTTTGCCGCGCCATTCAACGGTCATCATCTCGCCCGGCTTGAGCGCGCTGATGTCGGCTTCTACCGGTGCTCCGGCGGCCTTTGCCTTCTCTGACGGCGCAAACGTACTGACGAACGGAACAGCTACCGCCACGCCTCCGATGCCGCCAGCGACAGACGTCGCAATCAACCAATTGCGGCGACCCTTATCCACGTTCTTCACGTTTTGCTGGTCACTCATTCCAAACCCCAGGGGATGTCAAATTAGATTTTGTGTCAACCGTAAATTGTACCTTAGGCACATGTGGCATTGAAAGGCGGACAGTGGCTCACCCGCGTACGATAATCGGCCAAACATCGGCGATGTGGCTTGTACGCTTGCGTTACGGGCGGTGATACGGCAGGCTTTTATCCTGACGACCGTTCAACGAAAGCAACACTGGGAGAAAAGCATGGGGATGATGTCGGAATTCAAGACCTTCGCAATGCGTGGCAACGTGATCGACCTGGCCGTCGGTGTGATTATCGGCGCGTCTTTCGGCAAAATTGTCGAGTCGGTTGTGAATGACCTGATCATGCCGGTCGTTGGCCGGATTATCGGAAAACTGGATTTCTCCAATCTTTTCGTAGCGCTATCCGAGCCGCCAGCGGGCATCCCGCATACGCTCGACGCGCTGAAAAAAGCGGGCGTGCCGGTTTTTGCCTATGGCAACTTCCTGACCATCCTGGTCAATTTCGTGATTCTGGCCTTTATCATCTTCATGATGGTGCGGGCGATCAATAAGGTGCGTGCTGAAGAGCCCAAGCCCGAAGCGCCCGCCGCCACGCCGGAAGACGTGGTGCTGCTGCGCGAGATCCGCGACAGCCTGAAGGCGCGCCAGACTTAAGCCAACGCGCCGCGGCCCGCCCGGCCCATGGCCGGGGCCGCGTTTCAGACCGGGTTGGGAATATCGATGAAGGTGTGGCGCAGCCCGAATTGCTGCACCAGGTGCTCGCCCAGGGACTGGATACCATAACGCTCCGTAGCGTGGTGCCCGGCCGCCAGATAGGCAACCCCGCTCTCGCGTGCGAGGTGCGTGGTCTGCTCCGAAATCTCGCCGCTCAGGTAAGCGTCCACGCCCGCCGCCACGGCCGCGTCGAAATAGCCCTGCGCACCGCCCGTGCACCATCCCACCGTGCGAATCAGTTGCTCGGGATCGCCAATGGCCAGCGGCTCGCGCGCGAGCACGCCGCCTRCGTGCGCGKCCAGCGCGGCGAGCGGCATGGGTTGTGGCAAGGTCCCGGTCCACCCGAGCTGGTCGTCGCCGAAGCGGCCGGTGGGCGTAAACCCGAGTTGCAGGCCGAGCTGGGCGTTATTGCCGAATTCGGGGTGGTTATCCAGCGGCAGGTGATAGGCGAGCAGGTTCACATCGGCGCCCAGCAGGCGTTTCAGGCGTGCGTGTTTTTGTCCGATGACACGGGCGTCTTCGTTTTTCCAGAAATAACCGTGGTGGACCAGGATGGCATCGGCGCCAGCCTCGATGGCGGCTTCGACCAGGGCCAGGCTTGCGGTCACGCCTGTCACGATATGCTCGATTTCCGCCCGGCCTTGCACTTGCCATCCGTTCGGGCAATAGTCCTTGTATCGGGGGACTTGAAGCAGGTCGTTCAAGTACAATTCAAGATCTTTTATTTTCATTTTCTGCCCAAACTCCAATATGTTGCGCCGCTTTTGGCTGTTCTTTGCCCAGGCTGTCACCGTCGTGCTGGCAGTGTGGTTCGTCGTGGCCACACTCAAACCCGAATGGCTGCAGCGCGGCCGGGTCGCAGTGCAATCCGGTTCGCCCATTGTCGCGCTGAAGGAGGTCGTCCCCAGCGTGGCCGGCTCTTCGGCGCCGGGCTCGTACAGCGAGGCGGCCCAGCAGGCGATGCCGGCAGTGGTGAATATCTTTACCAGCAAGAACGGCAGCAAGCACACGCCTAATCCGCAGGCAGAAGACCCCTGGTTCCGTTTCTTTTTTGGCGACCGCCTGCCGGAACGCCAGGAGCCGGTGTCCAGCCTGGGCTCGGGCGTCATCGTCAGCGCGGAAGGTTATATTCTAACCAACCACCACGTGGTGGACGGCGCCGATGAGATCGAGGTGGCGCTGACCGACGGCCGCAAGGCCAACGCCAAGGTGGTCGGCTCGGACCCGGAAACCGACCTGGCCGTGCTGAAGATCACGCTCAAGGACCTGCCGGCGATCACGCTGGGGCGCATTGAAAACGTCAAGGTAGGCGATGTGGTGCTGGCCATCGGCAATCCCTTTGGCGTCGGCCAGACCGTCACCATGGGCATCGTSTCGGCGCTGGGCCGCAGCCACCTGGGCATCAACACSTTCGAGAACTTCATCCAGACCGACGCGGCGATCAACCCYGGCAAYTCGGGCGGCGCACTGGTCGATGCCCAGGGCAACCTGCTGGGTGTCAACACGGCCATCTATTCCCGCTCGGGCGGCTCGCTGGGCATTGGCTTCGCCATTCCCGTTTCCACCGCCAAGCAGGTGATGGAATCGATCATCTCGACCGGTTCGGTGACGCGCGGCTGGATTGGCGTAGAGCCGCAGGACATGACACCCGAGATCGCCGAGTCGTTCGGCCTCGACGCCAAGGAAGGCGCGCTGATCGCAGCCGTGGTCCAGGGCGGCCCGGCCGACAAGGCGGGCGTGAAGCCGGGCGATGTGCTGGTCTCGGTGGATGGGCAAGGCATTAGCGACACCACCGCCCTGCTCAACGCCATCGCCCAACTCAAACCTGGCGCGGAGGTGAAGATGAGGGTGGTGCGTCGTGGCAAGCCGACCGAACTGACGGTGATGATCGGCAAGCGGCCGCCACCGCCGCGCCGCGCGCTGCCGCTGGACGAGGAAGAGTAAGTCAGCACGGAATCCCCGGACAGCACGCTGCTTCTCCAGACCCCGCCCTTTGTGGCGGGGTTTTTGTTGTCGGGGAAGTACGGGTCGGCTTGGCGCGAGCGTACCCGGCGCTGCGCCAGGCGACCGGATTGATGGCCTGCCGGACCAGGAAGCTTGTCTGACGATCAGCATACCCGGGCCATAGCGGAGACATCTGCCCGCAATCGTGCGATCGGAGTTGCCGTGATTGAGGGATTGGGACGGGACTAGCGGTGGCGGCGCATGCATTGGCAGCGCAAGGACCTGACTACCCATCGCCAGCCGGCGCTCCGCGAGCTGGAGATCAACGAGCGAGACTGATTGCGCCGCCGCGGGACACGGTTAAACGATGCCGCGCCACTACGCGGAAGCACCATGTGGCGAGCACCCCATTGCCATTGCGCACTATCGCCGAGTGCCAGCCGCCAAAAACAAAACGCCGGCATCCTTGCGGATGCCGGCGTTTAGCGTTCAAGCCAATCTAGAGCGAGCTTACGCCCGCACTAAATTAGAACTTGTGACGAACACCAACCACAGCGCCGAACTGGTTCGCACCAGCTTGGACGAACTGGGTCTGGCCCGACAGGTCGTTGAAGCCATTCACGCCCAGACGCGACTTGCTGCCGTTGTTCAGGACATACGAAGCCGTTGCGTACACGTCGGTGCGCTTCGACAGTGCGTAGTCAGCCGTCGTGACGAATTGCCACGGGTTAGCCGACGACTCACGCAGGTTCTGGTAGTAAGCAGCGCCCGACAGCGACAGAGCCGGCGTCAGCTGATAGCCCACGCCAAACCAGCCCAGGTTCGATGCGGTGTTAGCCACGGTCGGCGWACCAACCAGGTTGGCGCCGTTGTAAGCCTTGGCATAACGGTAGCCAGCGTACAGCTTGGCCGGGCCGAAAGCGTAGGTACCAGCAACGGTAGCGCGGCGGGTCAGCTGAGCGCTTGCTGCGCCAGTGCCGTTCGTTTGGTCATAAGCAGCACCAATTGCGAACGGGCCAGCAGCGTAGCTTGCCAGGAAACCGTATTCGCGGCCGTTGGTGAAGTTACCAGCGGTTTCGTTGCCGCTGTTGGTGAAGCTGTACAGGGCGCTAACGGTCAGGCCACCGAACGTGCCGGTGTACTTCGCAGCGTTGTCAGCACGGCTGGCGAATGCGGATTCTTGCGAAGTGCTCGAGTAACGGGTCGAGATCGCCATCGGGTCATAGACCAGCGCGAAATCATACAGGGTGGTCTGTTGACGGCCCAGGGTCAGCGCGCCGTACTGGCTTTGCAGACCAACATAGGCGTTACGACCGAACAGACGGCCACCTTGAGCCGAAGTACCGGTGTCAACGTTGAAGCCGCTTTCCAGGACGAAGATACCCTTCAGACCGCCGCCCAGATCTTCGACGCCACGCAGGCCCCAACGCGAACCGGATTGGTTACCCGACTGCATGGCCCACAGGTTGTTACCGTTGGTGCCGAGTGCGTTCGTCGACGACTTGTTGTTGTATTCAATACCAGCGTCAACCACGCCGTACAGGGTCACGCTCGATTGGGCATACGCACCACCAGCGGCCAGGGCAGCTACAGCGGCTGCAAACAGTTTCATCTTCATATCGACACTTTCCTTGTCAACTGATTGGGAAATCTTGGCTTGCCCAAGTGCTTGGGCGACGCATTTACCTTCACGTCTGTTGCGTATTATGGGTCAGCCCCCCCGGCCGCCAGAAGGCTTTTTCGTCGTAAACCATGGATACGGACGGATTTTGTTGTGATGTCGCAACAGCACGAGGGGCGACTTTCCCCATTTTGGTGCAAAAGTCGCGTCTCCGAGCTTTCCCTTAAGCTAGCGGTCGCTACAGTTAGTCCGGCTGCGCTTCGCTGGCCGGAGCGTCCGCCGCAACCGGCCGCGCGGTGAATCGGGCCATGATCAGCCCTAGTTCATATAGCGCGACCAGGGGTACCGCCAGCAACAGTTGGGACAACACATCCGGCGGCGTCACCACGGCGGCAATCACGAAAGCGCCCACGATCACGTAGGGGCGGATCTGCTTGAGCTTTTCCAGTTCGACCACACCAAAGCGCACCAGCACGATCACCACCACCGGCACCTCGAAGGTGATGCCGAAGGCCAGGAACATGGTCATGGCGAAGCTGAGGTATTTATCGATGTCGGTCGACATCTCCGCCCCCAGCGGCGCGTTGTAGTGCGCCATGAAATGGAACACCGTGGGGAACACCAGGAAATAGGCAAACGCCACGCCGCAGATAAACAGAATGTAGCTACTGCTCACCAGCGGGACGATCAATCGCTTCTCATGCTGGTACAAGCCGGGCGCAACGAACTGCCAGACCTGGTAGAGCACCCAGGRCAGCGCAATCAGGAAAGCCACCAGCAGCGTGACCTTCATGGGCACGAAGAACGAGCCGGTGACATCGGTGACGATCATCTTGCCGCCCTTGGGCAGCGATTCCATCAAAGGCCGGGCGAACAGGTTGAAGATGTTCGGCGCCCAGTAGATCAGGCCGAGGAACACCAGGATCACGCCTGACGCCGCCTTGACGATACGCGAGCGCAGCTCCACCAGGTGAGAGATGAAGGTTTCCTGCTGCGCTTCGTCTTGCGGGTCTTGGGGATCTTGGGAACGGGAGTCGCTCATGGCGTGGACCGCTCAGCCGGGCTGGCTGGCATCGAGAAATCATTGGCGATACAACGGCACGGCGCGCAAGTCGGAACGCACGACAGCGACGGCCGGCCGGGTAGCGGCGTGTGGACAGGCTCCATCATGCTCACTCGAAGAATGAGCGGGCGGGGCCTGTGGCGGGACGGTGGCGCTTGACACGCGCGGCGCCGGATTGCGCCCACACGCGTACATTGTGCTGGCGCTTGTACCACACGGGCCGCGCACCTTGCTTGACGCGCCAGCTCTTGCGGCCGTTATGGACCTTGTGCGCCGTGTCCCAGGATGGCACGTAGCCGCTGCCCTGGCTGGCCCCGTCGTGCACGCTGGAATCCGTACCGGTCAGCGCATCGTTCAGGGACTGGGTGTGCTCGTGCACTTCCTTGTGGATGGTGCGCTCGACATCGCGCGCGGCGTCCTCGAATTCCGTGCGCATCTTGCGCAATTCGTCGAGTTCGACCTCGCGGCTGACTTCCGCCTTCACATCATTGATATAGCGCTGCGCGCGGCCGACCAGTGCGCCGACCGTGCGCGCCACCTTCGGCAGCCGCTCGGGACCGATCACCACCAGCGCCACCGCGCCGATCAGTGCAAGCTTTGAAATGCCAAGATCGATCATGCGAGGTTCGGAAGGAATAAGCTGCGGCCACGGCGAACGGCCGGGCCGCCGCAACGGCCGCCCGGGCTCGCGCACAAGCCGTCACGCGGACGGGCGCGGCGCGGCGGGCATGGCCGGCTTGGCATTGCTGCCAGGAAGAAAGGCATCAGGCGTGCTGACAAGAGTTGACGCGCGCTCACTGCTGGCGCGACTTTTCCTTGGCTTCGACGTCGATGGTGGTGGCGTCGCGCAGTTCCTTGGAGGGCGCGGCCGGTGCGTCAACCGGATTTCCGTTGGCGTCCTTCATGCCATCCTTGAAGCCTTTCACGGCACCGCCCAGATCCTGGCCGATGTTGCGCAGCTTCTTGGTGCCAAAGACCAGCATGACGATCACCAGCACGATGAGCCAGTGCCAAATGCTAAACGAACCCATTTTCTGCTCCTGATGAAGCCGGGGGCGGCGCCATGCCACCCCGGCTCGTTGTTCCGTCACTGAAGGCCGTGCCGGGCGACGGTTGCCGGCACGGCATCTGACCGGAGGCCGCGCGGCCTTCGGTCCTGCATGGGTTGGCTGCCAGGTCTTTACGGCAGCTGCACCTTCCACTGGTCACGCGGACCGCCAAGCACGTGCAGATGGAGGTGATACACCTCCTGCCCGCCATCCGGACCGGTATTGATAACCGTCCGGAAACCGTTGCCACAGCCYGCCGCGCGCGCCAACTCCGGCACCTTCAACATCATTTTAGCAAGCACCGCGCTTTCACCGGGTCCGCAATCGGCCAGCGAATCGACATGCAACTTGGGAATGAGCAGGAAGTGTACCGGGGCTTTCGGGTGGATATCGTGGAAAGCCAGCATTTCGTCATCTTCGTAAACTTTGCGCGACGGAAGCTGACCGGCCACGATCCGGCAGAAGAGGCAATTTTGCTGTGGATTCATGAAAATTTCATTGCGCGCAGCAAATCAGGTGCACTTTTGCCGCGATGTCAGTGCAGGCGGGCAGCCTTGCCGGCCATCCGCCTGCCTTTCAGGCATGTCCGGACCGCCTTGGCCGGACCGCCACCGGTCCGCTGGCTATCAAAAACGCTGATCCGGGTACATCGGCTTACTGTCGTTCAGGTAGAGCCAGCCCTTGACGATACGATACAACATCCATAAGGACAATACGCCCCACACGGCAAAAGCCAGGGGTATCAGGAACACTGTGACAAACAGCATGCCGCCGAGGATCGCCCACGCCACCGACCACCAGAAGGACCGTATCTGCCAGGCAAAGTGCGAGGCGTAGAGCGTGCCCTGGGTGTCGTCGCGCTTGACGTAGCCAATCACGATGGCAATCAGCGCGGTAATGCCGCCGGTCAGCCAGAAAATGGCGTACAACGCATAAAGAATGTGCGTCAGCTTGCGCAGGCTGGCAAGCCGGTCGTGGTCCGTGGTGATCACCTCTCCCATCTCGTGCTTGCTCCTGGTGGCTGCTGGTGGCTGTCCCATACCCTGCCCGTCCTGTCCAGATGCGCCTCGCCGGCCAGGCCGGCTAGTGCGGGATTCAGCTGCCGTCGGCCTTGYGCCGGGCTTTTTCTTCCAGGCCGGACAGACCTTCGCGGCGGGCCAGTTCGTTGACCACGTCGGCCGGCTGCATGCCGAAGCGGGACAGAAGCACCATGCTATGGAACCAGAGATCGGCCACCTCGTACACCACCTTGGAGACCGACTCCTGGCTCAGCCCCGCCGCGCGGGCATCCTTGGCGGCCATCACGGTTTCGGTGGCTTCCTCGCCGATCTTCTTCAGGATCGCGTCGTCGCCCTTGTGAAACAGGCGCGCCACATAGGACTTATCCGGATCGCCGCCGTTCTCGGGCTTGCGCGATTCCAGCACGCTGGCCAGGCGGGCAAGCATATCGGCGCTGCTCAACTGTTCGTCGCTCATGGCTTGGCTGCGTAAATGGTGGACGGATCCTTGAGCACGGGCTCCACGGTCTGCCAGTCACCGTTGTCGGCGTCGCCATCAAACTTCTGGAAGAAGCAGGAGTGGCGCCCGGTATGGCAGGCGATGCCGTCGTTCTGCGTGACCTTGAGCAAGACCACGTCTTCGTCGCAGTCGAGGCGGATTTCATGCACCTTTTGCACGTGGCCGGATTCCTCGCCCTTGTGCCACAAGCGCTTGCGCGAGCGCGACCAGAACACGGCCTCGCCGATCTCCACGGTGCGCTGCAGCGCCTCGCGGTTCATGAACGCGAACATCAGCACGTCGTTCGAGCCGACTTCCTGGACAATCACCGGCACCAGGCCGTTGTCGTCCCACTTAACCTTGTTGAGCCACTTCTTTGCCATGTCGGTTTGCCGTGTTCAGATCCGCACCGGAATGCCCTCGCGGGCCATGAATGCTTTTGCTTCGCCAACGGTGTGCTGGCCGTAGTGGAAGATGCTGGCGGCCAGCACCGCATCGGCGTGGCCCAGCTTGATGCCGTCGGCCAGGTCCTGCAGTCCGCCCACGCCGCCCGAGGCGATCACCGGGATGGATACCGCATCGCTGACGGCACGGGTGAGTTCGAGATCGAAGCCGCTCTTGGTGCCGTCGCGGTCCATGCTGGTGAGCAGCAGTTCGCCCGCGCCGCGGGCGGCCATCTCGCGCGCCCATGCCACGGCGTCCAGCCCGGTGGCCTTGCGCCCGCCATGGGTGAAGACCTCCCAGCGTGCCGGCTCGCCTGGCGCGGAACTGCGTTTGGCGTCGATCGCGACGACAATGCACTGCGAGCCGTAGCGCGCCGTGGCGTCCGACACCAGTTGCGGGTTGGCGATGGCCGCGGAATTGACGCTGATCTTGTCCGCGCCGGCATTGAGCAGGCGCCGCACGTCTTCCACGGCGCGCACGCCGCCGCCCACCGTCAGCGGGATAAAGACCTGGGAGGCGACCGCCTCGATGATGTGCAGGATCAGGTCGCGCCCGTCGCTGGTCGCGGTGATGTCGAGAAAAGTGATTTCATCGGCGCCCTGCTCGTCATAGCGGCGGGCGATCTCGACCGGATCGCCAGCGTCACGCAATTCGACGAAGTTGACACCCTTGACCACCCGCCCGTTGGTCACGTCGAGGCAGGGGATGATACGTTTGGCTAGCATGAGATTCCTTGCCCGCCACGGCGCCTGCCCTTGCGGGGGCGCCGGTGGCTGCAATTGTCGCGCGCAAGGCGCGTTGTCTTACTGCTCGGCGCCGAGCTTGTCGGCAAGCGCCTGGGCTTCGGCGAAATTGAGATCGCCCGAATAGATTGCGCGGCCGCAGATGACGCCCTCGACGCCGTCCTTTTGCACGCTGCACAGGCGTTCGATATCGGTGAGGTTGTGCAGCCCGCCGCTGGCGATCACCGGGATCGTTGCCGACTGCGCCAGTTTGACGGTGGCATCGATGTTGATGCCCTGCAGCATGCCGTCGCGGCCGATGTCGGTGTAGATGATGGCTTCCACGCCGTAGTCCTCGTACTTGCGCGCGAGGTCGGCAACCTCGTGGCCGGTCAGCTTGCTCCAGCCATCCGTGGCGACCTTGCCTTCACGGGCATCCAGGCCGACGATGATGTGGCCGCCGAACGCCGTGCAGGCGTCCTTGAGGAACCCGGGGTTCTTGACCGCCGCTGTGCCGATGATGACGTACGACAGGCCGCCGTCGAGCCAGCGCTCGATGGTGTTCAGGTCGCGGATGCCGCCGCCGAGCTGGATCGGGATCTCATCGCCCACCTCGGCGATGATGGCCTTGATGGCAGCTTCATTGCGGGGCTTGCCCACGAACGCACCATTGAGGTCGACCAGGTGCAGGCGCCGTGCGCCCTGCTCCACCCAGTGACGTGCCATGGCGGCGGGATCTTCGGAAAAGACGGTGGCCTGGTCCATGTCGCCTTGTTTAAGGCGTACACATTGACCGTCCTTCAGGTCGATGGCCGGAATGAGCAACATAAGTGTGACGAGCGTGTTTGAGTGAAAGAGAAAGTTGAACTAGCCAGCGTAGCCGGTCAGCCCTGTCCCAAAAAAGCCACTATCGACGTTCAGGGATTCCAGTGCACGAAGTTCCGGTACAGCTGCAAGCCCATGGCGGCGCTCTTTTCCGGGTGGAACTGCGTGGCAAAAATATTATCGCGCGCCACCGCGCTCGTAAATAAGGCGCCATATTCCGTTTCGCCGGCAATATGCGCCGGATCCTCCGCATGCACGTAGTAGCTGTGCACGAAATAGAACCAGCTTTCATCGGGGATGCCAGCCCACAGCGGATGGGGGCGCGTTTGCTTCACGCGGTTCCAGCCCATCTGCGGCACCTTGTAGCGCGAACCGTCCGGCTGGGTCATGCCTTCCAGTTCGAAGCGGATCACCTCGCCGGGCAAGAGGCCCAGGCAGGGCGTACGGCCACCGTCCGTTCTACTTTCCTTGCTGAAGTCGAACAGCATCTGTTCGCCAACGCACACTCCCAGCATCGGCTTGCTAGCGGCGGCCTCGATCACGGCCTGTTGCAGGCCCGAGGCGCCCAGTGCGCTCATGCAGTCGGGCATCGCACCCTGGCCTGGCAGCACCACGCGGTCCGCCGCGCGGATCGCCTCCGGCTGGTCCACCACCTGSACRTCCGCTTCCGGYGCCGCGGCRCGCAASGCCTGCGCYACCGAGCGCAGGTTGCCCATGCCGTAATCCACAATTGCTATGGTAGTCATGATTTCAAAACAGGCAACAATGTCTTCAGCCCGTCCACAATGAATTCTACGGCCAGCGCCGACAGGATCAGCCCCATCAGGCGCGTGCCGATATTGATGCCGGTGCGCCCGATCACGCGCGCGATCGGGTCCGCGGCGCGGAACACTATATATACCACTGCGCCAAGCGCGATCCCGATCCCGACCAGAATCAGCAACTGGTACCAGTGCTGGGTCTTGCCGGCATAGACGATCACCGTGCTGATCGAACCAGGTCCGGTCAGCAAGGGCAGCGCCAGCGGCACTACCGCGATACTGGCCTTGGCTTCCGCCTCGTCCTCTTCCTCGGGCGTCGCCTTGGTGCGGCCAGTCTGCGCGTTCAGCATGTTCATGGCCATCATGATCATGATGAGGCCCCCGCCCACCTGCAGCGAGGCCACCGAGATATTGAAGAACTCGATGATCTGCTGGCCCAGCAAGGCGGAGATGCCTACCACCGTCGCCACCGAGATCGACGCGATCTTGATGGTATGCCGCTTTTCTTCTTCAGTCTGCTGGGTGGTCAGGCTGATGAAGAACGGAATCGCCCCGATCGGGTTGATCAGCGCCAGCAGCGAAATGAACGACTTAAGCGTATCCATCGGGTTGGGCGAATGTCGCGCTAATGTCGCGTAAGTACCGCGTTGTACCGCGTTGATCTGATGTTCTCGCCGGCGCAGCAGAACGTACGCACCGGCACGTGAGAGGTAGCGCGTCGGCGAGGTTCAGCCGACGAGGGTGCCCTTGGTCGACGGAATCGTGTTGCCCGCACGGGGATCCATTTCCACCGCCATGCGCAACGCCCGCCCGAAGGCCTTGAACACGGTTTCGCACTGGTGGTGGGCATTGATGCCGCGCAGGTTGTCGATATGCAGCGTCACCGCGGCATGATTGACGAAGCCGCGGAAGAACTCGATGGTGAGGTCGACGTCGAAGCTGCCCACCCGAGCGCGGGTGAACGGTACGTGGAATTCCAGGCCGGGACGGCCGGAGAAGTCGATCACCACGCGCGACAGGCATTCGTCCAGCGGCACATAGCTATGGCCGTAGCGGGTGATGCCTTTCTTGTCGCCGATGGCCTTGGCGACCGCCTGGCCGAGCGCGATGCCGACGTCTTCCACCGTGTGGTGGTCATCGATATGGGTATCGCCGCTGGCTTCGACTTCGAGGTCGAACATGCCATGGCGGGCAATCTGATCCAGCATGTGGTCGAGGAACGGCACGCCGGACGCCAGTTTCTGGCGGCCGGTGCCATCGAGATTCAACGAAACGCGGATCTGCGTTTCCGATGTATTGCGGGTGACCTCTGCAACACGCATGGTGTTAATCCTGCGACGCCGCCTGGAAGGCGGCGAGAAATTGCGCGTTCTCTTCGGGAGTGCTGACCGTGACGCGCAGACAGTTGGCCAGCAATGGGTGCATTTTACCCACGTTCTTGATCAATACCTTGCGCGCAAGCACGCCTTCGAACACACGAGCGGAATCCGCCACGCGCACCAGCAGGAAATTGGCTGCGCTTGGGTACACCGTCACGCCCGGCAAGCCTGCCAGGGCATCGGCCACGGTGGCGCGCTCGGCACGCAGTTGCGCGGCCTGCTGGTCGAGCACATCGACATGCTCGAGCACGAACAGCGCCGTGGCCTCGGTCAGCACATTGACGTTGTACGGCGGGCGCACCTTGTCGATCTGCGACAGCCACTCCGGCGCGCCGGCCAGGTAGCCCAGCCGGATGCCGGCCAGGCCCAGCTTGGAAACGGTGCGCATCACCAACAGGTTGCCGAACTCGGCCAGGCGCGGCATCCAGGTGTCCTGGGCGAACGGCTGGTAGGCTTCGTCAACCACCACCAGGCTCTGGCAGACCTCGCCCTGGGCGGCGCGCACGATGGCTTCCATATCGGCCGCGTCGAACAGGTTGCCGGTGGGATTGTTCGGGTAGGCCAGGTAGACGATGGCGGGCTGGTGCTCGGCCATTGCCGCCAGCATGGCGGCGCGGTCCAGCGTGAAGTCCGCGTTGAGCGGCACGCCGACGAATTCGAGCCCGGCGAACTGGGCCGACATGGCGTACATGACAAAGCCTGGCACCGGTGCCAGCACCTTGGCGCCCGGCTTGGCCACCGCCAGCGCCAGCATGCTGATGATCTCGTCCGAGCCGTTGCCCAGCAGCACATCCATGCCCGCCGGCACGTCCATCACCGTCTTCAGGCGCGCGCGCAGCGCTTCGCTGCTGGGCACCGGATAGCGGTTGAGCGCTACCTCGGCCAGCCGCGCGGCCAGCTTGTCGCGCAGTGCGTCGGGCAGGCGGTAGGGGTTCTCCATCGCGTCCAGCTTTACCAGACCGTGCGAATCCGGCACATGGTAGGCGCCCATGGCGCGTACGTCGTCACGGATGATGCGGTCGATCAGGGAAGGCTGCACTACGGACATGGGATTTACCTCTTGGGTCGACTTGGGTCGGTGGTTTCTGGCCGGCGCCCGGACAAACCCGGGCGCCGGCCGCTTTTGCCTCAGTTGCGCCTGAGGCGGTATTCGGCGCTGCGGGCGTGTGCTTGCAAGCCTTCGCCATAGGCCAGCTCGGCGGCGATCTGGCCAAGCATCTGCGCACCCTGCTCGCTCACCTCGATCAGGCTCGAGCGCTTCTGGAAGTCGTACACGCCCAGCGGCGACGAGAACCGCGCGGTGCGCGAGGTGGGCAGCACGTGATTCGGCCCGGCGCAGTAGTCACCCAGCGACTCGCTCGTATAGCGGCCCAGGAAGATGGCGCCGGCGTGGCGGATCTTCTCGGCCCAGTGGCGCGGGTTCTCGGCGGAAATCTCCAGGTGCTCCGGCGCGATCGCGTTGGCGATCTCGCAGGCCTCGTCCATATCGCGTACCCGGATCAGCGCCCCGCGCCCGGACAGCGAGGCACGGATCACGTCGCGGCGCGGCATGGACTCGATCTGCCGGTGGATGCTTTCCTCCACCTGGGCCAGGTAGTTGGAGTCCGGGCACAGCAGGATGGATTGCGCGAGTTCGTCGTGCTCGGCTTGCGAGAACAGGTCCATCGCCACCCAGTCGGGGTCGGTGGTGCCGTCGCAGATCACCAGGATCTCGGACGGGCCGGCGATCATGTCGATGCCGACGGTGCCGAACACGCGACGCTTGGCCGCCGCCACATAGGCGTTGCCCGGGCCGACGATCTTGTCGACCTGAGGCAGCGTGGCGGTGCCGTAGGCCAGCGCCCCGATCGCCTGCGCGCCACCGATGGTGAACACGCGGTCCACGCCGGCGATCTGCGCCGCGGCCAGCACCAGTTCGTTACGCACGCCGCCCGGCGTGGGCACGACCATGATGACTTCCTTGACGCCYGCCACGCGCGCGGGAATCGCGTTCATCAGCACGGACGACGGATACGCCGCCTTGCCGCCCGGCACGTAGATGCCCACGCGGTCCAGCGGGGTCACCTTTTGCCCCAGCACGGTGCCGTCGGACTCGGTGTACTCCCAGCTATGGCTGCCGCACTCGATCTTCTGCTTCTCGTGGTAAGCGCGCACGCGCGCCGCCGCGGTTTCCAGCGCAGCGCGGCGTTTGGGCTCGAGTTCGTCGAGCGCGGCCTCGAGCTTGGCCGGCGACACTTCCAGCGCGCTCATGGCGCCGGCATCGACGCGGTCGAAACGCTGCGTGTACTCCAGCACCGCGGCATCGCCGCGGGTCTTTACATCGGCGAGGATCTGCGCGACGGCGCGATCGATCGCTTCGTCTTCACCGGCTTCGAAGGCCAGCACCTCGCGCAGCTCGGCCGCAAAGCGCGGCTCGGTCGAATCCAGCCGGCGGATTTCCAGGTTTTCCATAGAATTTTCGTTCATGACTCCATTCCCCAGGCCCTGCTCGCGCGGCATCAGACCAGCGCGGCGGAGGCCCGTTCAAACGCGTCGAGAATCGGGGCTAGCCGCTCACGCTTGAGTTTGAGGGCAGCCTGGTTGACTACCAGGCGCGACGATATCTGCACGATCTCTTCCACTTCGACCAGGTTGTTGGCGCGCAAGGTCCCGCCGGTGCTGACCAGATCGACGATGGCGTCGGCCAGTCCCACCAGGGGCCCGAGTTCCATCGAGCCATACAGCTTGATCAGGTCCACGTGCACGCCCTTCTTGGCGAAGTGCTCGCGCGCGGTCTGCACATATTTGGTGGCCACGGCCAGCCGCGCGCCCTGGCGCACGGCGCTGGCGTAGTCGAAACCGGCCGAGGTCGCCACCGACATGCGGCACTTGGCGATATTCAGGTCGATCGGCGCATACAGCCCCGCCATGCCGTGCTCCATCAGCACGTCCTTGCCGGCCACGCCGAAATCGGCCGCGCCATATTGCACGTAGGTCGGCACATCCGAGGCGCGCACGATGATGACGCGCACATCCGGATCGGAGGTGGGCAGGATCAGCTTGCGCGAGGTTTCCGGATCCTCGGTGACGTGGATGCCGGCCGCTTCCAGCAGCGGCATGGTTTCGGTGAAGATCCGGCCCTTGGAGAGGGCCAGCGTCAACTGGGTCGGGGAGGGGCTCATCTGCGTCCTTGTGTCTTTTCTTGCGAGCTCAGGCGATACGGCGGATCTTGGCGCCCACGGCCGACAGCTTGTCTTCCATGCGGTCGTAGCCGCGGTCCAGGTGATAGATGCGATCGATCACGGTTTCGCCCTCGGCGACCAGCCCGGCGATCACCAGGCTGGCGGAGGCGCGCAGATCGGTCGCCATCACCTTGGCGCCGGACAGCCGGGGCACGCCGGTGACAACCGCGGTATTGCCTTCGACCGCGATATCGGCGCCCAGCCGGTTGAGCTCCTGCACGTGCATGAAGCGGTTTTCGAAAATCGTTTCGGTAATGCGGGCCACGCCGTTGGCGACACTGTTCAGCGCCATGAACTGCGCCTGMATGTCGGTCGGGAAGGCCGGGTACTCGGAAGTGCGGAAGCTCACCGCCTGCGGGCGCCGGGCCATCTGCAGGCGGATCCAGTCGTCACCGGTTTCGATGGTGGCGCCGGCTTCGCGCAGCTTGTCGAGCACGGTGTCCAGGATGCCCGGCTGCACGCCGCGCAGCACCACATCGCCAAGCGTGGCGGCGGCCGCGCACAGGAAGGTGCCGGCCTCGATGCGGTCGGCGATCACGGCGTGGCTCGCGCCGTGCAGGCGCTCCACGCCCTGCACTACAAGGCGGTCGGTGCCGATGCCTTCGATGCGAGCGCCCATCTTGACCAGCAGGTTGGCAAGATCGGTCACTTCCGGCTCGCGCGCGGCGTTTTCCAGCACGGTTTCGCCGTCGGCCAGGGTAGCGGCCATCAGCAGGTTCTCGGTGCCGGTCACGGTGATCATGTCGGTGACCACGCGCGCACCCTTCAGGCGGCTGGCGCGGGCATGGATAAAGCCGTGTTCGATGCTGATCTCGGCGCCCATGGCCTGCAAGCCCTTGATGTGCTGGTCGACCGGGCGCGCGCCAATGGCGCAGCCGCCGGGCAGCGATACGCGCGCCTCGCCGAAGCGCGCCACCAGCGGACCCAGCACCAGGATCGAGGCGCGCATGGTCTTGACCAGCTCGTAGGGGGCCTCGGGCGAATTCACGTCGGCGCCATTCAGCGTGACGCGCGCGCCGTCCTGCTCCGCCTTCACGCCCATCTGGCGCAGCAGCTTGAGCGTGGTGCGCACGTCCTGCAGGTTGGGCACATTGTCCAGCGTAACGGTATCGGCCGTAAGCAGCCCTGCGCACAGGATCGGCAGCGCAGCGTTCTTGGCGCCGGAGACGCGGATCTCGCCTCGCAGCGGGCCATTGCCCTGGATCTCGAGTTTGTCCATGTTCAGTCGTTTCAGGCCGGCTGCCCAAAGGCGTCCGGCGTCATTCATTTCGCTCCCCGCCTGTGCCTCAAAGCGCACAACCGCGGCATCTGGTACCCGAGGCCGCCGCGTTGCGGGACGACCTGCTTGTCACGTCCGGCCTGTCGGGCGGCCAGCTTGTTGGTCCGTCTTACTTGGCCTGGCCCGCCTGCGCCTGCCACTCGGCCGGCGTCAGCGTCTTCATCGACAGCGCGTGGATCTCGGCGCGCATGCGGTCGCCCAGCGCGGCATAGACCTGCTGGTGCCGCTGGATCAGGCGCTTGCCGTCGAATTCGGCGCTGACGATGGTGGCAAAGAAGTGCTGGCCGTCGCCTTCCACTTCCAGGTGTTCGCAGGAGAGGCCTTGGGCGATGTAGTCCCTGACTTGTTGGGGTGTAGGCAGCATGATTGTCTTTTCGCTTTGTTTCTCTGTGTGTCGCGTCGGTTCGCTTGTGGGTTCGGCGGGGCAGACGCCCCCTCAGTGGCGCAGCTTGTAGCCGCTCTTGAGCAGCTGCAGCGCTATCGCCGCAAGCACCACGAACGCTGTACCTACTACCGCGAGACTGAAGGCCGGCGCCACGTCGGAGACACCGAAAAAGCCGTAGCGGAAGCCGTCGATCATGTAGAAGAACGGGTTCGCGTGCGACACCGCCTGCCAGAAGGGAGGCAACGAGTGGATCGAATAAAACACGCCGGAGAGGAAGGTCGCCGGCATGATCAGGAAGTTCTGGAAGGCCGCGAGCTGGTCGAACTTCTCGGCCCAGATTCCCGCGATCAGCCCCAGCGTGCCAAGAATCGCCGCGCCCAGCAAGGCAAACAGCAGGATCCAGCCGATATTGGCGAAATGCAGGTTGGCGAACCAGGCCGTCACCAGCAGCACGCCCAGGCCCACGGCCAGGCCGCGCACGATGGAAGCCACCACGTAGGCACCAAACATTTCCCAGTGCGACAGCGGCGGCAGCATGATGAACACCAGGTTGCCGGTGATCTTGGACTGGATCAGCGACGACGAGCTATTGGCGAAGGCATTCTGCAGCACGCTCATCATCACCAGCCCCGGCACCAGGAAGGCGGTATAGCTGATCTGGTCGTACACCTTCACGCGGTTTTCCAGCACGTGGCCGAAAATCAGCAGATACAGGATCGCGGTCAGCACCGGCGCCGCCACGGTCTGGAAGCTGACCTTCCAGAAGCGCAGCACTTCCTTGTAAAGAAGGGTGCGGAAGCCCACCAGGCCACCCACCGCCATCGGTGCGAGGTGCGTGTTGATGGCGTCTTGGGTGCCGTCGAATTCGGTTGGCATCTTCATGCTGCGGCCTCCACCGCCGTATCCGGCAGCGCGCCCGGCATGTGGCCTTCGCGCCGCATGATCTGCACGAACACGTCCTCCAGGTCGGCCTTGTTGATTTCCATGTCTTCGATCTCGCAACCGGCCTCGCGGCAGGCGGCCAGGATCGGCTCCACCGCCGGATAACCCGACAGCCGCAGCCGAACCGCGCGCTCGCCGGGGTTGGCGGGCATGCGCAGCGGTTCAAGCGCGGCGGGCAGCGCGCCCCTGGAGAACGTCAGCGCCAGCTGCAGCCCTGCGAATTGGCTCAGCAGGTTGCTGGTGCGGTCCAGCGCCACCACCTCGCCGAACTTGAGCATGGCGATGCGATCGCACAACGCCTCGGCTTCTTCCAGGTAGTGCGTGGTGAGAATGATGGTATGGCCCTCGCGATTCAGCCGCGAGATGAACTTCCACAGGGTCTGGCGCAGTTCCACGTCGACCCCGGCGGTCGGCTCGTCGAGCACGATGACCGGCGGCCGGTGCACCAGGGCCTGGGCCACCAGCACGCGCCGCTTCATGCCGCCGGAAAGCTGGCGCATATTGGCGTCGGCCTTGTTGGTGAGATCCAGGTTGGCCATGATCTCGTCGATCCAGTCGTCGTTGCGGGTCAATCCGAAATAGCCGGACTGCAGGCGCAGCGTCTCGCGCACGGTGAAGAAGGGATCGAAGACCAGCTCCTGCGGGACCACGCCCAGCATGCGCCGCGCCAGGCGGTAATCGGACACCACGTCGTGGCCGAGCACGCTGACGCTGCCGGAATCGGCACGGTTCAGGCCCGCCAGGATGGAGATCAGCGTGGTCTTGCCTGCACCGTTGGGGCCGAGCAGGCCGAAGAATTCGCCGCGCTCGACGGTGAAGCTGACACCCTTCAGCGCTTGCAGGTTGCGGTAGCGCTTGCGAACGTCTTTGAGTTCGATGGCTTTCATGGCCGGATACTGTTTGGCAGGCGCGTCGGCTTTTCAGCCTCGCACGCCGGCCTCCTTGAAATGGCGGGGACCGCCTGGGTGCTTCGACCGTGTCTTGTCCGTGCCTTATATGCCGGAACGGTCGAACAACCCGGAATTATAGGGGATACGGGAGTAGTCCCGCTTTGAGCGCGAGGCGTGGCGCGAGCCATCGCCCGGGCATCGCTGTAGCAAGCGCAGGTCAGCAGCTTGCCACGGATGCCGGTTCAATGTCGGTGGGAAAGGGTGCCTTGCTTGCCCTGGGCACCCGCCTGGGGTACCAGTTGCAGCAGGGATTCGACGCCATACAGGGCGGCCAGCTCGATGACTTGTGCCGGTACGCCAATAATTTCGAGCGACTTGCCGCGGCTGGCGGCGTCACGCTGCCAGGCCAGCAGCACGGCGACAGCTGCCGAATCGACCTGGACCAGGCCGCTGCAGTCAACCCGGGCTTCACCCTGGGCCAGGCGTGCCAGGCCGTCACGCAGCACGGCGGCGGCGTTGCGGTTGGTCAGCGAGGTGTCGAGCGAGAGCATCTGGCAGCGGTCCGGGGATGCGGGTCTGGAAAAAAGCACTCCCGCGGGTGCGGGAGCGCTCATTGTAGATCAGTTCGGCCAGTCACGCTGCGCCGGAGGCGGCGCGACGCGCGGGCCTGCCGGTCAGTTCTTGGCGTTGGCGAGCTGGCGGTTGCGGTCTTGCAGTGTCTTGATCACGCCGTCCACGCCCTGCTGGCCCACGATCGTGTTGAAGCTGCCCTTGTAGGCCTCGGTCAGCCAGGCACCCAGCACATTGATGTCATAGACCTTCCAGCCTTGCGGTGTCTTTTCCAGGCGGTAGTCCAGCTGGATCGGCTCCCCCTTGTTGATGACCTGGGTGCGGATGGTGGCGTCGGTATCCTCCGGGCTGCCGCGGTACGGGCGGAACTGCACGGTCTGGTCGCGAATCTGCGCGATGGCGCCGGAGTAGGTACGGATCAGCAGCGTCTTGAACTCGTCGGCAATCTGCTTTTGCTGCTCCGGCGTAGCCTTGGACCAGTTACGGCCCATGGCGATCTGCGTGGTCTTCTGGAAGTTCGCGTTGGGGAGGATCTTCTGCTCCACCAGCGCGGAGATCTTGGTGATATTCCCGGCCTGCATGTCCTTGTCCGCCTTGACGGAGGCCATCACGTCGCCGACCACGGCCTTGACCAGGCCATCGGGCGTGCTGGCATCCTGCGTTTGGGCATGGGCGGCACCGGCAAAGGCAACCACGGTAAGAAAAGGCAGCAAGAGTCGCTTCAGCATCATTTTGTCCTTATCAATCGAACGCACCGGTCACCGGGCTACGGCAACCTTGCGTGTCCCGGCATCAAGGCCGGTAATGGTCACGCGCCGAGTTGGAGTTCGGGCGAGCCGGGGGAGTTCGCAGCGCCAGGAACTCCGACGCCACATTTACATAATTTGTTGCACCGCTCACAGCCATGACACGCGCGCGGCCAGACATACTCAACGGCCAAAGCGAATGCCGCCCGGCATCTGCACCGGTGGCGTGGGCAGCGTCTGGTTTTCCTGCCTGGTGTCGGACGGCTCGCTTGCCGGCGCGGTGTCGTCGCTCTCCGGCGGGTTGCCATCATAGATCTGGTACTCGCGGCGCTGCAGGTAGGCGTCGCGCAGGAACGCATATTTGTCGAGCGCCGCCATCTCGATCAGGCCGGAGGCGCCGAGCAGCGAGGCCCGGGTGTTGACGACACGCACCCCGAACAGCGAGTTGCGAAGCCAGACGGGATCGAGGTACGCCGACGGATCGATCTGGCGGTCCACCAGCATGCCTGCGGTATCGCGCACCGAACTCGGCCCGAAAAGCGGCAGCACCAGGTAAGGTCCGGCCGGCACGCCCCATACGCCCAGCGTCTGCCCGAAGTCTTCCTTGTATTTGGGCAGCCCGGCAGGGGTAGCGATGTCAATCAGGCCGCCGATACCCAGCACACTGTTCATGGCCACGCGCATGGTGTCTTCCACGGCGCGGGCGGGCTTGCCCTGCAGCAGGTTGTTGACAGCCGAGTAGACGTCGCTGACGTTGGAGAAAGCGTTGTCTATCCCGGTACGGATCGGCGACGGAATGAAGTCAGTGTACAACTCGGCGACCGGGCGCAACACGCCCTTGTCGAAGTCGTCGTTGATCTTGAAGACTTCCCGGTTGAAGGGTTCGAGGGGATCTTTCGGGTTGGCGGTCGGGCCGCTCGCGCAACCTGCCATCAAACCCGCTGCCAACACTGCCAGCAACCAATTTCGCCCCGCGCACCAGCGCGCGGCGGCTCGGTTGCCATTCATTTCAGCCCCCCTGCCGCACCGCTGGCGGCGCCCGCGGCACCCCCGCCAGCGTTGTTGCCGCCGGCACCGGCGTCGGCGGCCTTGTTATACAAGAACTGCCCGATCAGGTTTTCCAGCACCACGGCCGATTGCGTCATTGTGATGCGCGAACCCTCGGCCAGCATGGCGGAATCGCCACCCGCCTCAAGACCCAGGTATTGCTCGCCCAGCAAGCCGGAGGTCAGGATTTTGGCCGAAGTGTCCTTGGGGAACTGGTAGCGCTTTTCCAGGTTGACCGTCACGGTCGCCTGGTAGGTCTTGTCGTCGAAGCGGATGTCGGCCACCCGCCCCACCACCACGCCGGCGCTCTTCACCGGGGCGCGCGGCTTCAGGCCGCCAATATTGTCGAAGCGCGCCTGCACCGAGTAGGTCTCCTGGAACGACAGCGAGCTCATGTTGCCGGCCTTCAGCGCCAGGAACAGCAGTGCCACGAAACCCGCCACAACAAACAGCCCAACCCAGAAATCGAGTGTATTTCTTTTCATCTGCGTCTCTTCTTCAAGTACTCCGGCTCCGACGACCGCACCGGCAGGTCAGCTGAACATCAGCGCAGTCAGCAGGAAATCCAGCGCCAGCACGGCCAGCGAGGCAATCACGACGGTACGCGTGGTGGCGCGCGACACACCTTCCGGCGTGGGCTTGGCCTGATAGCCCTGGTACAGCGCTATAAACGTCACCGCGACGCCAAAAATGAAGCTCTTTATGACGCCGTTCAGCACGTCATTCCGAACGTCAACCCCGTTCTGCATCTGCGACCAGAACGCGCCCGCATCCACGCCGATCATCTGCACGCCGACCACATAGCCGCCGAGGATACCGACGGCACTGAAAATCGCCGCCAGGACCGGCATCGCCACCACGCCAGCCCAGAAGCGCGGCGCGATCACGCGCTGCAGCGGATTGACCGCCATCATTTCCATGGCCGTGAGCTGTTCGCCGGCCTTCATCAGGCCGATTTCGGCCGTGAGCGAGGTACCGGCGCGGCCGGCGAACAACAGCGCCGTCACCACCGGACCCAGTTCGCGCACCAGCGACAGGGCCACGAGCAGGCCGAGTGCCTGCTCGGAACCATAGCGATTTAATGTGTAATAACCCTGCAATCCCAGCACGAAGCCGACAAATAACCCCGATACCGCGATGATCACCAGCGACAGGTTGCCGACGAAGAAAATCTGGTCGCTTACCAGCCGGAAGCGTCGCAGCAGCGCCGGCGACATCGCCAGCACTGTGAAGAACATGCGGGTGGCATGACCGAGGCCGATGACCGACTGCCGCACGGCAGAGCCGATGCTTGTGAAGAACCCTATCATCGCCCCGCCCCGCTCGCGAAGTCCTCGGCCAGCGACGGGCCCGGATAGTGGAAGGGCACTGGCCCGTCGGGCTCGGCGTGGACGAACTGGTGCACGAAGGGATCCGACGAAGCGCGCAGGGCCTCGGGCTCGCCTTCGGCGGCAATGCGGCCGTTGGCGATGAAATAGACGTAGTCGGCGATCAGGAAGGTCTCGTTGACGTCGTGCGACACGATGATGGTGGTGGCGCCAAGCGCGTCATTCAGGCTGCGGATCAGGCGCGCGGTCAGGCCCAGCGAGATCGGGTCGAGTCCCGCGAAGGGCTCGTCATACATCAACAGGGCGGGATCGAGCGCGATCGCGCGCGCCAGTGCAACCCGGCGCGCCATGCCGCCGGAGATCTCCGAGGGCATCAGTTCGCGCGCGCCGCGCAGGCCGACGGCGTTGAGCTTCATCAGCACCAGGTCGCGGATCATCGACTCCGGCAAGTCCGTATGTTCGCGCAACGGGAAGGCAACGTTGTCGAACACGGAGAGATCGGTGAACAAGGCGCCAAACTGGAACAGCATGCCCATCTGGCGCCGCACGGCATAGAGGTCATGGCGGTCCAGGGCGGGAATATTGGCGCCGTTGAAGAGCACTTGTCCCTTCTGCGGGCGGACCTGACCGCCGATCAGGCGCATCACGGTGGTTTTGCCGCAGCCCGAGCCGCCCATGACGGCCACCACCTTGCCGCGCGGGAAGCGCATGCTAAGGCCCGACAGGATAGGCTTGCCATTCGCCGTGTAGGCAAAATCGACAGACTGGAGCTCGACGAGGTTTGAGGCGGAATCGGTCACGTTGGCACCGTGTTAGGCGGTCCGCCATTATAAGGGCTACTACCTAGCGGCGCCCGCGCCAGTGTGCCGCAATCCACATCGATGGATCGCAAATAATTGTTTCATCACATTTGACGTGTGCCGGCGCCAGACCAGGCGCCACCTAGGGTTCGGTTGGCCCGCCCGCCTGCCGAAGAATCACCTGCCACTGGATCGACTCCGAGCGAATCGCTGTGGCGAACGCTTCGGGCGAGTCCCGCAACGGCGTCAGGCCGGCCGCCAGCAAGCGATCCCGGACTTCGCGTTCGCCCATCACCGCGTCCAGTTCGCTGGCGATCCGCGCCACGATGGCATGCGGCGTCTTGGCCGGGGCAATGACGCCATACCAGGCTCCCGCCCCGTAGCCGTCCAGCCCGGATTCCTGCAGGGTGGGCACCGCGGGCGCAACTTGTGAACGCACCACACCAGTCACGCCAAGCAGGCGCAGGTTGCCATTCTTGACGTGTGCCTGTACCGATGCAAACGAGCAAAAACAGGCGCTGATGCGTCCGGCAAGCATCTCTTGCACCACGGCTCCCTCGCCCTTGGCTATAACCAGCGGCACCCCGTTGGGGACGCCGTGCACGGCGTATTGGGCATAGAGGTGCGAAGGGCTACCGGCCTGGCCGGAGCCATAACTGTAGGAGGCGGGGTTGGCATTGACCGCCGTCAGCCATTGCTGCGGCGTGCGCATCGGCAGACGCGCATCGATCACGAGGAACAGCGGCATGGTGGCCACGCGCGCCACCGGCGTGAAGTCGCGCACCACGTCGTAGGGCACGGGCTCCAGGCCGGGCTGGATCAGCATGGTGGCCTGGTGGAACAGCAAGGTATGCCCGTCGGAACTCGCCTTGGCCACCACGTCGCCCGCTGTGGTGCCGCCCGCGCCGGGCCGGTTATCGACATCGACCGGCACGCCGAGGCGTACCGCCAGCCGCTCGGCCAGCAAGCGCGCCACGGCGTCCGGCACGCCGCCGGCGGGAAAGGGCACGATCAGGCGGATCGGCCGGACAGGAAACGATATGGGGCGGGTGAATGCGGTTTGAGTCGGGGTTGCCTGTGGGGTTGCCGGCCGCGCCTGGACGGGGCCGCCGGTGCCRGCCACCAGGCCGGCGAGGCAAAGCAGCGCGAAGACCCGGATCCGGGACGCGACGCGCGATGCCATCCCCTGCCAAGGGAAGCAAAAAACAGGCGAAACAAACAGCGGATGCCTGGCACGCAAGTGGGGCTGCTGACCAGCCGGCTTTGCAGCGGGGTGAAGCAACATCGCCTTACCTCGCCAAAGCCGCGAAAAAATGCGCACTTCGGACATCAATTCCTCCGGGCCACAGGCATTGCCGGTGACATCTCTATCGGCTGAAAAGGGGGTTAGCGAGGCAGTCTTTGATTTAATTGTCAGGTCATTCTACGAAGATTGCCTAGAGCCGCACAGACCACGTTAACCATAGCCGGGACAACCCTGTGGGGAGGGCATGCCGCAGCTTCCCGGCCGGCTCCGGCACACTGACGCATGGCCAGCCTCGAGAGTGGCCGGGCCGTCCGGCAGCACCCTGCTCCGGCGGTTTGCGGCGTGTCGAGTGCGGCATCGCCGTGCCTTCGGCACGCAACGCCCCCTATAATCGCCGGCCATGAGCGAATGCATTCTCCGGCCCATGCGGCCCACCGACCTGCCCGCCGTGCTGGAAATCCAGGCCCAGTGCTATCGCGGCATGCTGCTCGAATCCGGCGCCGCCCTGGCCAGCCGGCTGACGCTGTCGCCGGCCACCTGCTGGGTGGCGGCGCGCGCCGGACGGAACGAGACGCTGGCAGCTTATCTGTTTACCCATATGTGGCCGCAGGACAGCCTGCCACCGCTCGACGGCGTCCTGGAACCTCACTGGGCGTGGAGTGATGAGTCCGGGCGGGCTCCAGCCGAGCCGGCTGCGGCACTCACCTGGTTTGTGCACGATATGGCGGTGGCGCCTGCCGGCCAGGGCAAGGGTCTGGCTCAGGGACTTTACGTAGCCGCCCGCGCGGCGGCGCTGGACGCCGGGCTGCGCTCGTCGCGGCTGGTCGCCGTGCAATCGGCAGCACCGTGGTGGCGCAGACTCGGGTACGAAAAAATTGCCTCGGCTGACGACGCATTCGACGCCAAGCTGTCGGCCTATGGCGCCGACGCCGTGCTGATGGGCCGCGCCCTGCAGCCGGCCTGACCGGACGCCAATAAAAAAAACCCGCCCGGCTTGCGCGGGGCGGGTTTTGCAACGAGAGCAGCGCCTTAGCGCGGCAGCTCGGAGTGTCCCATCAGGAAGGCATCGACCGAACGCGCGGCCTGGCGGCCTTCGCGGATCGCCCACACCACCAGCGACTGGCCGCGGCGCACGTCGCCAGCGGCGAACACCTTGGGCACGTTGGTGTGGTACGCGCGCTCGCCTTCCGTGGCGGCACGGGCGTTCTTGCGAGCGTCGGTGTCCACCCCGAAGGCGCTCAGCAGCGAGCCCACCGGGTTGGTGAAGCCCATCGCCAGCAGTACGAGGTCAGCCTTGAGGATGAACTCGCTGTCCGGCACTTCCTGCATCTTGCCGTCCTTCCACTCGACGCGGCAGGCCTTGAGCGCGGTGATCTTGCCGTTCTCGCCGATGAATTCCTTGGTAGCAACCGACCAGTCGCGATCGCAGCCTTCATCGTGCGACGACGAGGTGCGCAGCTTGATCGGCCAGTACGGCCACACCAGCGGCTTGTTTTCCTCTTCCGGCGGCTGCGGCAGCAGTTCGAACTGGACGACCGATTCGGCGCCGTGGCGGTTCGAGGTGCCCACGCAGTCGGAGCCGGTATCGCCGCCGCCGATCACGATGACGTGCTTGCCTTCGGCACGGATCTCGTTGGGCGCGTCGCCAGCCACTTCCTTGTTCTGCGGGATCAGGAATTCCAGCGCGTAGTGAATACCGGACAGGTCGCGGCCGGGAACCGGCAGATCGCGCGGCACTTCGGAGCCGCCCGCCAGCACGACGGCGTCGAACTGGTCTTGCAGCGCCTGTGCCGAAATGGTCTCACGCGCATAGTTCTTGATGCCGGCCGGCAATTCGCCGTCGGTCACCATCACGCCGGCGCGGAAGGTCACGCCTTCGGCCTGCATCTGCTCCATGCGGCGGTCGATCAGCCACTTTTCCAGCTTGAAGTCGGGGATGCCGTAGCGCAGCAGRCCACCGATGCGATCGTTCTTCTCGAACACCGTCACGTCGTGGCCGGCGCGCGCCAGCTGTTGGGCAACGGCCATKCCGGCGGGGCCGGAACCGACCACCGCAACGGTTTTGCCGGTCTTGTGCTTGGGCGGCTGCGGGGCAACCCAGCCTTCTTCCCAGGCCTTGTCGATGATGGCGTGCTCGATCGACTTGATGCCGACCGGTGCTTCATTGATGCCCAGCGTGCAGGCGGCCTCGCACGGTGCCGGGCAGATGCGGCCCGTGAACTCGGGGAAGTTGTTGGTCTGGTGCAGCACCTCGATGGCCGACTTCCAGTCCTGGCGATACACCAGGTCGTTGAAGTCGGGAATGATGTTATTGACCGGGCAGCCGTTGTTGCAGAACGGAATGCCGCAGTCCATGCAGCGCGCGCCCTGGATCTTCGCTTCGCTGTCGGACAGCGCGAAAACGAATTCCTTGTAGTGCTTCACGCGCTTGGCTACGGGCTCGTAACCTTCATTCTGGCGCGGAAATTCGAGAAAGCCAGTCGCCTTACCCATGTTGCGTCCTTGGTCTTGCTGGGCGGGACCGGCGCTCGCGCCGGTCCCGCTGTGAGGTCAGTATCTTGTGAGGCCGGCGGCGCCGATGCGCCGCCGCTCATGCTTGGTCGGGCTCGCCGCCCGGGCCGGCTTAGGCTGCGATACGGTCGCTATCCTTCGCTTCCTGCTCCTTGGCGTACATTTCGCCCAGCGCGCGCTTGTACTCGGTCGGGAAGACCTTGACGAACTTGCGGCGCGAGGTAGCCCAGTCGGCCAGCAACGCCTTGGCGCGCTCGGAACCCGTGAAGCGGAAGTGCTGCTCGATCAGGCCCTTGAGGATGACTTCGTCGAGCTGGCGCTGGCCGTCCACCTTGTGCCAGGAGGCCGGGGACTGGCCCTTCTCCTGGTCCGCCGCGGCGAGCACCGTTTCCAGTGCCACCATCGAGGTGTTGCAGCGCTTGTCGAACAGGCCGTCCTCGTCATAGACGTAGGCCATGCCGCCCGACATGCCGGCCGCGAAGTTGCGTCCGGTGCCGCCCAGCACCACCACGGTACCGCCGGTCATGTACTCGCAGCCATGGTCGCCGGTGCCTTCCACCACTGCGGACGCGCCCGAGTTGCGCACCGCGAAGCGTTCGCCTGCCACGCCGTTGAAGAAGGCTTCGCCGGCAATCGCGCCGTAAAGCACGGTGTTGCCCACGATGATGTTGCGGGTCGGATCGCCACGAAACTCGTGCGGAGCGCGCACGATCACGCGGCCGCCCGACAGGCCCTTGCCCACGTAGTCGTTGCCGTCGCCCACCAGGTCCAGCGTGATGCCATGCGCCAGGAAGGCGCCGAAGGACTGGCCGGCGGTGCCTTGCAACTGGATGTGGATGGTGTCGTCAGGCAGGCCTTCGTGGCCGTACTGCTTGGCCACCACGCCCGAGAGCATCGCGCCGACGGTGCGGTTGACATTCTTCACCGGCTGGATGAACGACACGCGCTCACCCTTGTCGATGGCCAGGCGGGCCTTGGCGATCAGCACATGGTCGAGCGCCTTGCCGGCTTCGACCGACAGGCCGTGGTCCTGCCCATCGGTGTGGAAACGCGGCAGCTCGGCCGGGAACGGCACCTGGTAGAAGATGCGCGAAAAATCGAGGCCGCGCGCCTTCCAGTGCTCGATGGCCGGCTTGGTGTCGAGCAGGTCGGCACGGCCGATCAGTTCGTCGAAGGTGCGGATACCCAGTTGCGCCATGATCTCGCGGGCTTCCTCGGCAACGAAGAAGAAGAAGTTCACCACATGCTCGGGCTTGCCCTGGAATTTCTTGCGCAGCACCGGATCCTGCGTGGCCACGCCCACCGGGCAGGTGTTCAGGTGGCACTTGCGCATCATGATGCAGCCTTCGGCCACCAGCGGCGCGGTGGCGAAGCCGAACTCGTCAGCGCCCAGCAGCGCGCCGATGACGACGTCGCGGCCAGTCTTCATCTGGCCGTCGGCCTGCACGCGGATGCGGTTGCGCAGACCGTTGAGCATCAGCGTCTGCTGCGTCTCGGACAAGCCGAGCTCCCAAGGCGTGCCGGCGTGCTTGATCGACGACCACGGCGAAGCGCCGGTGCCGCCATCATGGCCGGCGATCACGACGTGATCCGCCTTGGCCTTGGCCACGCCCGCGGCCACGGTGCCCACGCCCACTTCCGACACCAGCTTGACGGAGATATCGGATGCCGGGTTGACGTTCTTCAGGTCGTGGATCAGCTGYGCCAGRTCCTCGATCGAGTAGATGTCRTGGTGCGGCGGCGGCGAGATCAGGCCAACGCCCGGCACCGAGTAACGCAGCTTGCCGATGTAGTCCGAGACCTTGTGGCCGGGCAGCTGGCCTCCTTCGCCGGGCTTGGCGCCCTGCGCCATCTTGATCTGGATCTGGTCTGCCGAAGCCAGGTACTCGGCGGTCACGCCGAAACGGCCGGAGGCCACCTGCTTGATCTTCGAGCGCAGCGAGTCGCCGGCCTCCAGTTCCAGGTCGCGCACCACGGCTTCGGAGCCCAGCAGGCCCTGCAGGGTGTCGCCCTTCTTGATGGGGATGCCGCGCAGTTCGTTGCGGTAGCGCTTCTCGTCCTCGCCACCTTCGCCGGTGTTGGACTTGCCGCCGATGCGGTTCATCGCCACGGCCAGCGTGGTGTGCGCCTCGGTGGAGATCGAGCCCAGCGACATGGCGCCGGTCGCGAAGCGCTTGACGATGTCCTTGGCCGATTCCACTTCTTCCAGCGGAATGGCGCGCGCCGGATCAACCTTGAACTCGAACAGGCCGCGCAGCGTCATGTGACGGCGGCTCTGGTCGTTGATGATGTTGGCGTATTCCTTGTACGTCTGGTACGCGCCCTTGCCGTCGTCGGCACGCACGGCGTGCTGCAGCTTGGCCACCGAATCCGGGGTCCACATGTGCTCTTCGCCACGCACACGGTAGGCATACTCGCCGCCGGTGTCGAGCATGGTGTCCAGCACCGGGTTGTCGCCAAAGGYGTCCTGGTGCAGGCGCAGCGCTTCCTCGGCCACCTCGAAGATGCCGATGCCTTCGACATTCGATGCGGTACCGTGGAAATACTTCTGCACCAGTTCGCGCGACAGGCCGATGGCTTCGAAGATCTGCGCGCCGGTGTACGACATATAGGTGGAGATGCCCATCTTGGACATCACCTTCTGCAGGCCCTTGCCGACCGCCTTGACGAAGTTCTTGACCGCCTTCTCGGGCGACAGGTCGCCGGACAAGCCTTGCGCCATGTCGGCCAGCGTTTCCATCGCCAGGTACGGGTGCACGGCTTCCGCGCCGTAGCCGGCCAGCAATGCGAAGTGGTGCACTTCGCGCGCCGTGCCGGTTTCCACCACCAGGCCAGCCGAGGTGCGCAGGCCCTTGTCCACCAGGTGGTGATGAATGGCCGACGTGGCCAGCAGCGCGGGAATCGCCACGTGATCCGCATCGACGCGGCGGTCCGACACGATCAGGATGTTGTAGCCCGAACGCACCGCGTCCACGGCTTCCGCACACAGCGAGGCCAGGCGGGCTTCGATGCCTTCCTTGCCCCATGCCTTCGGATAGCAGATGTTCAGCTCGTACGAACGGAACTTGCCGCCGGTGTAGTGCTCGATGTTGCGGATCTTGGCGATGTCCTTGAAGTCCAGCACAGGCTGGGACACTTCGAGGCGCATCGGCGGGTTGATGTTGTTCAGCTCGAGCAGGTTGGGCTTGGGTCCGATGAAGGACACCAGCGACATCACCATGTTCTCGCGGATCGGGTCGATCGGCGGGTTGGTGACCTGGGCGAACAGCTGCTTGAAGTAGTGGTACAGCGTCTTGTTCTTGGACGACAGCACGGCCAGCGGGCTGTCATTGCCCATCGAACCGGTGGCTTCCTCGCCGGCCAGCGCCATCGGCGCCATCAGGAACTTGACGTCTTCCTGGGTGTAGCCGAAGGCTTGCTGGCGATCCAGCAGGCGCGCGTCGGGCTTCTTCTCGGCGGCCACGTCCTCGGGCTTGGCGTCGAGCTCGTCGAGCTTGATGCGCACGGCGTCGATCCAGCTCTTGTAGGGCTTGGCGTTGGCCAGGTTGTCCTTGAGTTCCTTGTCGTCGATGATGCGGCCTTGCTCCATGTCGATCAGGAACATCTTGCCCGGCTGCAGGCGCCACTTTTGCACGATGCGCGACTCGGGGAACGGCAGCACGCCGGCTTCCGACGCCAGCACCACAATGTCGTCCTCGGTCACATAGAAACGCGCCGGGCGCAGGCCGTTACGGTCCAGCGTGGCGCCGATCTGGCGGCCATCGGTGAAGCAGATTGCGGCGGGGCCGTCCCACGGCTCCATCATGGCGGCGTGGTATTCGTAGAAGGCGCGGCGGTTGTCGTCCATCAGCGTGTGCTGTTCCCAGGCTTCCGGGATCATCATCATCATCGCGTGGACGAGCGGGTAGCCCGCCATCGTCAGCAGTTCGAGGCAATTGTCGAACGATGCGGTATCCGACTGGCCGGGGTAGATCAGCGGCCACAGCTTGGGCAGGTCGTCGCCCAGCACCGGCGACGAGATCGCGCCGGTACGTGCGTTGACCCAGTTCACATTGCCCTTGACCGTGTTGATTTCGCCGTTGTGGGCGACCATGCGATACGGGTGGGCCAGTTCCCAGGCCGGGAAGGTGTTGGTSGAGAAGCGCTGGTGCACCAGGGCCAGSGCCGACACGGMRCGCGGGTCCTGCAGGTCGAGRTAGTAKTCGCCGACCTGGTYGGCCAGCAGCAGACCCTTGTACACCACCGTGCGCGCCGACATCGACGGCACGAAGTATTCCTTGCCGTGCTTGAGCTTGAGCGCCTGGATGGCGTGGCTGGCGGTCTTGCGGATCACATAGAGCTTACGTTCCAGTGCGTCCGTGGTCATGATGTCGCGGCCGCGACCGATGAAAATCTGGCGGATCACCGGCTCGGTGGTGCGCACCGTCGGCGACATCGGCATGGCGGCATCCACCGGCACATCGCGCCAGCCCAGCACGACCTGGCCTTCCAGGCGCACGGTGCGCTCGAGCTCTTGCTCGCAAGCCAGGCGGGATGCGTGTTCCTTCGGCAGGAAGATCATGCCCACGCCGTACTCGCCGGACGGCGGCAGGGTCACGCCCTGCTTGGCCATTTCCTCGCGGTAGAACTGGTCCGGGATCTGGATCAGGATACCGGCACCGTCGCCCATCAGCGCATCGGCGCCAACCGCGCCCCGGTGGTCCAGGTTTTCCAGGATCTTCAGGCCTTGCTGGACGATCTCGTGGCTCTTCTTGCCCTTGATGTGGGCGACCATGCCGACGCCGCAGGCATCTTTTTCATTGGCGGGGTCGTACATGCCCTGGGCTTGGGGACGCGAGGCAGGCGCGTACGCGGCGGCAGACTCTGCGGCCTGCGCTTGGGCCATCGTTGGCTTCGATTGGGATTGCGATTGGTCCACGGGCTTGATTCCGGTGAGGGCTGCGCAGCCAGCAAGGCAGACCGGAACGGGAACCGCACTCTTCCACCGGGGCCGGTCGTAAACCGGGATCGGGGCAACGAGAGAGACAGCGGGGCCGCAGCGGCGTACACAGGCGTGACGCGCCGCACAATGAATGTGGGTGGAGGAACTATAAAAGAATCGTACCCGTCCCGCAAAATTTTTAAATGGGGTCAGAACATAATTAATCTCGCACCACTTCAGGGATGGTCTTTATTTGGGGACAGATTAATCCTGGTGCATTGCAACGACGATTTGTGATGCGCTGTTGCTGTAGGTGATGACTCCGCCGCACGTGGCGGCGGCCGACCTTAGATCGAGTCCGGCTCTGCCTCCCTGGCGGCCGCCGAGCGGCCCACCGGCCTTCCCTTGGGCAACTGATGCACGCGCCGCCCACCCTGGCGCTCCAGTTGGGCGAGGAAGGCCGCATCGCCCAGGGGCCAGCCGCTATGCGCATGGCTGCGCAGCGTGGCCAGCGTCATCGAGGACAAGCCCTCGGCAGTCACGGAGCGGTAATTCGACTGGCGCTCGAATGGCGTATTGCCCAGCGCCCAGTATGCAGAGTGATCGCTCACAAATGGGCTGGCTTCGATGCCGGCGTGGTGGCGATAGCTGCTCCAGCGGTCACCTTCGGGCGAACTCACTTCGCCCGCGCGCACGGCGTTACCCTCCACATACAGCATCGCGGGCAACATCCAGGCCGCGGGATCGAACACCGCCGAACGGAAGCGGCCATCCCACAGCGTGCCCGTGCGGCCGGCAACCCGGTTGAAATGGCGCGCGTAGCGGCGCCCGACCGCCTGCATGGTCAGGCTGAGCGAGTCGGCATGGCGAGGGGTTGCCACGAGGTGAACATGATTTGGCCGCAAGGCGTAGGCGTGGATCGCCAGATCGTGCTCGCGCGCGGCCATCCGCAGGCAGTCGAGGTAGTGCGGGCGATCGTCGGCGCCAAGGAAGATCGGCTGGCGATTGTTGCCGCGTTGCAACACAAGCGCCGGCAGCGACGCCGGGGAAAAACGAGGAAGTCGGGCCATGGTGAGCGAGGAGAATCGGTGACCAGCGATCACCGGATGAATGGCTCAAGCGGATGCCATACCCGATGATAGCCTAGTCGCCGCCTGATCCGTCCCCAATTTCCCCGCCGTTTATGGCTGCCTAGTTCCCCTCGTCAACCGCAAAAATGCGGCGGTGCTCGCGAATCGCATAGCGGTCGGTCATGCCGGCGATGTAATGCGAGATCAGGCGAGACTGGTCGCGCCCCTGCCCGGCCTGGTACTGCGGCGGCAACAGGCGCGGATCCGCCATGAAGGCGTCGAACAGGTCGGTGATGATGCGGTGCGCCTTGGAGGACATGCGCATCACGAGGTAGTGGCGGTACAGATGGCGGAACAGGAAACGCTTGAGCGCCGCCGCTTCCTCGCGCACTGCCGGGCTGAAGGCCACCAGCGGGCCGGCGGCCCTTACCGCGTCAATGTTGCGCGGGTTGGCGGCGGCAATATTCTGGCTGGTGGTTTCGATCAGGTCGACGATCAGGGTGTTGATCATGCGCCGGACCGTTTCGTTAATGACGCGCCGCCCGTTGATGCCGGGAAACGCCGCCATCGCCTYGGCCCGGTGGCGCCCCCACATCGGTACTTCGTCCATCTGCTCGAGCGTGAGCAGGCCGGAGCGCAGGCCGTCGTCGATATCGTGGTTGTTGTAGGCGATCTCATCGGCCAGGTTGGCCAGTTGCGCCTCCAGCGAAGGCTGGGTGCCCTCCAGGAAACGCCGGCCCAGTTCGCCCAGCGCCGAGGCATTGACGCGCGAGCAGTGCTTGAGCACGCCCTCGCGGGTCTCGAAGGTCAGGTTTAGCCCGTTGAACCCGCCATAGCGCTCTTCCAACTCGTCCACCACCAGCAGGCTCTGCAGGTTGTGTTCGAAGCCGCCATGGTTCTTCATGCAATTGTTCAGTGCGTCCTGGCCGGCATGGCCGAAAGGCGTGTGCCCCAGGTCATGCGCCAGCGAGATGGCCTCGACCAGGTCTTCGTTCAGGCGCAGGTTGCGCGCAATCGAGCGGGCGATCTGCGCGACTTCCAGGCTATGGGTTAGCCGGGTACGGAACAGATCACCCTCATGGTTGACGAAGACCTGCGTCTTGTACTCGAGCCGCCGGAAGGCTGTGCTGTGGATAACGCGGTCGCGGTCGCGCTGGAACTCCGTGCGCGAAGACGAAGCCGCTTCGAGATGCGCCCGCCCAAGGGTCTGCGCGGAGCGGGCGGCATAGGGAGCGAGGTGGCTTTCGAGGTCGGTCATGCGGCAATCCGGTCAGGCATCCGGCCGGGCGGCTACGCGCCGTCCGGCCGGGGTTGCAAGGCACAACCGATCGCGTCAGGCGACCGGCGCCTCGGTAGGCGGCCTGAGCACCGCGTGCTGCAGCGTAGCGCGCAGGTCAGGATCCGGCACGGTGGTAATGAAGGCTTCGCCAAGCTTCCTCAGCAGGATGAACTTGATGCTGCCAGCTTCCGCCTTCTTGTCCACTTTCATCAGTTCGATGTAGCGGTCGGTGCCGAGTTCCGGCGCCACCACCGGCAGCATTGCGGCGCGCGTGAGCTGCACTACGCGGGCGCGCGTTTCGGTGTCGATAAAGCCGAGCCGGTGCGACAGGTCCGCCGCCATCACCATGCCGCACCCCACCGCCTCGCCATGCAGCCACTCGCCGTAGCCCAGGCCTGCCTCAATGGCATGGCCGAAGGTGTGGCCGAAATTGAGCATGGCGCGCAGGCCGCCCTCGCGTTCGTCCTGGGCCACCACCGCGGCCTTGATCTCGCAGGAACGCTTCACCGCCAGCGCCATGGTGTCCGGGTCGCAGGCATTGAGCGCGCGGATATTACGTTCGATCCAGCCGAAGTACTCGGCATCGGCCATCGCGCCGTGCTTGATCACCTCGGCCAAGCCGGCCGCCAGTTCGCGCGCGGGCAGCGTACGCAGCGTGTCGATATCGGCGATCACCGCGTTGGGCTGGTGGAAGGCGCCGATCAKGTTCTTGCCCAGCGGGTGGTTGATGCCGGTCTTGCCGCCCACCGAGGAATCCACCTGGGCCAGCAACGTGGTGGGCACCTGCACGAAAGGCACGCCACGCATGTAGCAGGCCGCGGCAAACCCGGTCATATCGCCCACCACGCCGCCGCCAAGGGCGATCAGCGTGGTCTTGCGGTCGGCACCCGCCGTCAGCAGCGCGTCGAAGATCAGGTTGAGCGTTTCCCACTGCTTGAAGGCTTCGCCGTCGGGCAGGGTGACGGTGCGCACGGTCTTGCCAAGCGCCGCCAGGGTGGCCTCGACCCGGGCGGCGTAAAGCGGCCCCACCGTCTCATTGGTGACGATAACAGCGTGCTGGCCACGTACATGGGGACGGAACAATTCGACCTGATCGAGCAGGCCGGTACCGATGTGGATGGGGTAGCTGCGCTCCCCAAGGCTGACTTCAAGGGTGATCATCGTGTTTCTGGTCCTGCGCCGGAAGATTGTCCGCGCACGCGCCGTCGCCCTCTTCGGGCTCCTCGGCGGCAACGGCAAAACCGGCCATCTCAAGTTGCATCAACACCATATTAGCAAGCTGCGCCACCGAAGGCTTGCCGGTTTCGATGATGAAATCCGCCACCTCGCGGTAAAGCGGGTCGCGCTCGCCATAGAGCGCTTCAAGCCGCCCCTTGGGGTCTTCGGTCTGCAGCAGCGGGCGATTGCGGTCGTGCCTGGTGCGCAGCCACAGGTCGTGCGGGCTGGCGCGCAGGTAGACCACGGTGCCGCGAGCCTTCAGGTGGGCGCGGTTCTCGGGCCGCAGCACCGCGCCGCCGCCGGTCGCCAGCACAATGCCGTGCCGCTGGGTCAGCTCGTCGATCATCAACGCCTCGCGGTCCCGGAAGCCGGACTCGCCCTCATGCTCGAAGATGATCGGAATACGCACGCCGCAACGCGCCTCGAGTTCGTGGTCCGAATCGAAGAACGGGTAGTTCAGGCGCCGGGCCACGGTGCGGCCAACGGTGGTCTTGCCGGCACCCATCAGGCCAACAAAGAAAAGGTTCGGGCGGGTGAATGTCACTGGCGTGTCGGGCGGGAGCCGGGTCTCTGGCCGGTCCTCGCGGTAGGAAACTGCATCATCTTCTTATGTTGGGGCGCTGCGGGCAAGTGGCGCGGCGCAATCGGCACAAGGCAACCCGCCTCGCGACCCGCCTTGCGCGCCTGCCATGCACCCTCGCGCCTGCTCGCCCGCCTGGGCAATAAAAAAGCCGCATCGGATCGATGCGGCCTGTCAGTCTACTGCATCCGGCGCGGCCGGGGCTATTTCAGCGACATGCTGTCGTTCAGCACGCGCGGCGTCAGGAACACCAGCAACTCGGTCCGGTTATTGACCTTGGCATTGTCCTTGAAGAAGTTGCCGAGTATCGGGATGTCGCCCAGCAGGGGCACCTTGTTCACATTGTTGGACTCGGTCTGGCTGTAAATGCCGCCGATCACCACGGTGCCGCCGTTCTCGACCAGCACCTGCGTCTGCACGTGCTTGGTGTCGATGGCGAAGCCCGACGTGGTCTGGATACCCACGCTGTCCTTGTTGACGTCGACGTCCAGCAGGACATTGCCTTCCGGCGTGATCTGCGGCGTCACTTCCAGCTTCAGGTTGGCTTTGCGGAACTGCACCGAGGTGGCGCCGCTGGAAGTGGCGGCCTGGTAGGGCAGTTCCGTGCCTTGCTCGATCAGTGCCTTGATATTGTTGGCGGTGACCACGCGCGGGCTGGAAATGATCTTGCCCCGCCCGTCGGCCTCAAGCGCCGACAGCTCCAGCGCCAGGAAACGGCCGGCCGTGTTGCTGAACAAGCTGACCGCGACCGAGCCCGGATTGACGCCGTTGATCGCTGCGGCCGGCAGGCTCAGTGCCGGGCTGCTATCCCAGGTGCCACCCGTGAGCGGGTTCGTGATCGGGCTGACCACATTGGTGTAGTTGTTGCCGTAGCCGGCGCCAGCCGTCTTGGAGGCAAAGCCCAGCCTGACGCCCAGGTTGCGGCTGAAAGTGTCATTGGCCTCGACGATGCGCGCCTCGATGATCACCTGGCGCACCGGAATGTCGATCTTGCCGAGGAAGCTCTGCACCTCTTCCAGCTTGGTCGCGATATCTGACACGAATAGCTGGTTGGTACGGGGATCGGCTGTCAGCGAGCCGCGCTTGGACAGCATGCGCGTGTTGCTGGCCGCCGCGCCGCCCACTCCACCCACCCCGCCGATCGCACCCGCGCCGCCCAGCGCCCCGCCACCGACGCCGCCCGCGGCCAGCCCGAGCAGCATGCGCCGCACGTCCTCGGCGCGCTGGTAGTTGAGCTGGAACACCTGGCTGCGGATCGGCTCGAGGTCGTTGATCTGCTGCTGCGATTCGAGCTCGAGTTTTTCCTTGGTGGCCAGCTCCGCCTTGGGCGCAACCAGCAGCACATTGCCATTGCGGCGCGAGGCCAAGCCCTTGGCGTCGAGCACAATCTGCAGCGCCTGGTCCCACGGCACATCCTTCAGGCGCAGCGTCAGATTGCCCTGCACGCTTTCGCTGGTGATGATGTTGAGGTTGGTGAAATCGGCAAACACCTGCAGCAGCGAGCGGATGTCGATGTTCTGGAAGTTCAGCGAGAGCCGGTCGCCGCGGAAGCCCGCGCCGCTGATCAGCTTGGCCGGATCTTCCTTGACCGGGCGCACCTCCACCACGAACTGCGTATCGGTCTGGTAGGAACTGTATTCCCAGTTTCCGCGCGGCTCGATGGTGAGGCGGGTGTTGCCGCTGTTTTCGCTCGCCCGCATGCCCTGCACGGGGGTGCCGAAGTCGGTCACGTCATAGCGCCGCCGCAGGCTGTCGGGCAATGTCGTATTGAGGAAATCGACCACGACGTTCTGGCCCTGCTGCGCGATATTGATGCCGGAATCCCGCGACGACAGGTCCACCACGATCCTGCCCGCGCCATCCTGGCCACGGCGGAAGTCGATATTGCGCACGGTCGACCGGTTCGACGGCGCCAGCGGCGCTTGCGCCGAACTTGGGGCGAACGTCGGCACCGCCGCCCGTGCCGTCTGGGCAACGTTGTCGAGCATCACCACGAACAGGTTGCCGCGCACTTCGGTACGATAGGTCGCCACGCGGGTCAGGTCGAGGACGACGCGGGTGCGGTCGCCGATCTGCACCACGTTGGCGCTCTTGAGCAACTTGCCGCCGAGGTCGTACTGGGCCCGTCCGGCCGCAAAGCCGGTATCGATGAAATCGATGGCGAGCTTGGGCGGGTTCTGCGTAGTGAAGTCGGCCGGCTTCTGCGATGGCGGCCCCTGCAGCTCGACTGTGAAGACAGTCTGCTCGCCCACCGTCGTGGCATCGACGCGCTTGACCGCATTGCCCGTTGTCGATTGCGCCTGCGCAGCCGGCGCGCCCAATACCAGCACCATCACCGCGGCGCCAGCAAGCGCGCGGTACCAACGACCGATGATCATGCCGACCCCTCCAGCTTCAGGCTGGTGATTTTCTCTTTCCACTCGGCTACCCCTTCCCGGACCAATTCGCGCAACACGATCTCCTGATCGCTGATGCGGACCACCCGGCCGTAGTTCTGGCCGAGATACTGACCCACCTTGACGTGGTGGATCTTGTTATCTACCTGCACGACGCCGTAGGTCTCGCCGCTCTTCTTCATGGCGCCCAGCATCTTGAAGTTCTCCAGCGGGTAATCCTCCAGCGGCTCTCGCCGCCGCCCGGACTCCGGCGATTCGGACAGCACACGGTTAAGGTCGCCGATCTTGTTCTGGGCAAACGGCTCAGGCGCGCTGCGCGCCGCGTACTCGCGCGGCGCATAGGGCTTGGGCTCGGGCAACGGGGCCGGCGGCGGCACCTTGGCCGCCTGGGCTTGCGCCATCCACTGGCGCAGGCTGTCTTCCTCGCTGCCGCCGCAGGCCGCCAGCAACGCGGCGCCAATCAGCGCGCAAGCGCAGGCACGCAGGCCCGGGGCCTGGATCACAGGCATCATTTCTTCACTCCCGCAGCCGTCTTGGCCGCCGCGGCTTCCGCCTTGCGCTGTGCCGCCTGTTCATCGGGATCAAGCGCGCGATAGGCCATCGCCACGGCTTCCATCGCCAGGCCACCATCCTTGCCGGTAGTGAACTGCAACCCTTGCATTGACACGATGCGGGAAAGCGCAGCCACGTCGGCATTGAACTGCGCCACGTCGTGATAGCGCCCGGTGACTTTCAGGTTGACCGGGATCTCGGCAAAGTAGGGCTTCATCACGGCGGCCTGCGGCTTGAACAGCTCGAACTGCAGGCCACGCGCCACGCCGGCGTGATTGACGTCGGCCAGCAGTGCATCCATCTCCGTCTTGTTGGGCAACTGGCGCTCGACCAGGGCCACGCGCTGCTCCACTTCCGCCTTCTGCTTGCGCAGCGCGTCCAGGTTGGCCACCTGCGCCACCTTGCTCAGGTAGGACTGCTTCAGGCTGTCCTGCTCGATATGTTTGCGATCGAGGTCGTCGAGCTTGCCGCTCCAGTAGAACTGCCAGCCCAGCACCAGCACCAGCACCGCCGCCAGCACGGCGAACAGCAGGCGCGGGGCGGTTGGCCAGGTTTCCGGCTCATTGAGGTTGAGGCCACGGAACTGCGCGCCGAGGTCGTTCAGCGTGGCCATCGAGATTTCGATATCACGTGCCATGGTCAGCCCTTTCCGCCAACGACGGCGCTTGCGGCCGCCGGCCCGGATTTGCCCTTCTTGCCGTCGTCCGGCACTTCAGCCGCACGGTAGGCGAAACGCATCGAGAAATCGAACAGGCGGCGCTGCTCACGCAGATTATTGGTCATCATCACGGCCTTGGATTCGACCAGTTCGGCCTTGTCCAGCCACTGCACCTGGCTGAGGTTGCGCAGCAGCTCCGAGACGCGCTCGTTCGACTGCGCGACGCCGCTCACGGTGAACGACTCGCCGGTCTGCTTGAGCGTGGTCAGGTAGACGCCTTCGGGTACCTGCCGCACCAGTTCCTCCAGCAGTTGCACGGGACGGTTGCGCTCGTTCTGCAGGCCTTCGATGGCCTTCTGCCGCTGCAGCAGGCCTTCGATGTCCTTGCGCAGCGTATTGACCTCTCGGATCTGCCCGTCCATGCGGCTGTTCTCGGCGGTGAGCACCTGGTTCAAGCTGGCAACGGCATCGATGCGGTGATCGATGTACATGCCGCCCAGCAGCACCACCAGCGCGCCGGCGCCGGCGGCCCCGCCCAACAGGGTGTAGACCTTCTTGCGCCGCGATGCCTTGCGGGCTTCGTGGTAAGGCAGCAGATTGACTGTCGGGATCGTATTGGTAGGCATGCGGCTTCCTCGCTCGCTTACTGCAGGCCGCGCAGCGCAAGCCCGGCGCTCACGATATAGGCCGGCAGGTCGCGCTGCAGATAGCGCTCGTTGACCTTTCCGGCTGTCATCATGTTCGCGAACGGGTTGGCCAGCGTGGTGGTGATCTCGGTCTGTTGCTCGATGGCCGCCTGCACGCCGACCAGCGAGGCGTGGCCGCCCGAGAGCAGGATCTCGTCGACCCGGCCGATGCTCGAAGCAGACAGGAAGTTGCGCACGGCCCCATGCACCTCCGCCGCCAGCGCCTCCAGGGAGGGACCGAGCAGCTGGGTACGCCAGGATTCCGGCAACGTGTTCTTGCGCTTCTTGATCTCGGCCTTGAGCGCGTCCAGCGTGAACATGCGCGCGGCGCTCTGGGTGAGCTGGTCGCCGTAGCTGTTGAGCGATTGCTCGTAGAGTTCTTTCCAGCCTTGGTAGAAGATCGCCTTGGAGCGGCTGCCGCCAAGGTGGATCACCGCCACCACGGGCAACTCCTTGGCATCGGTCGCGCTGATGTCGGCCGATACGCCCAGCATCTGCACCACGGAGCGCTGTACCGCGTATTCCTCGACGTCCATCACGTGCGGCTTCAGCCCGGCCATTTCGGCCGCGGTGACGCGTTCCTGCACGCGATCGCTGTTGGCGGCGGTAACGCGCACGCCAATGCCCCCCTCGGTTTCGCTGGGGCCGATCACGGCAAAATCGAAATTGACGGCCTGCGACGGCGGATAGAGGCGATGCGCCTCGGATTCCACCTGGACGTAAAGCTCATCCTCGGACAGGTTGTCCGGCAGGCTGACGGTCTGCGATTCGGTCAGCATCGACGGCACTCCCAGCACGACCTCTTTCGTGCGAATCCCGGCCTTGCCGAGTGCACGCTTGAGGGCGATGCCCACCGCTTCGATATTGACCACGTTGCCATCGGCAACGGCATTGCGATCCAGCAGTTCGCTGGCGCATTTTTCCAGCCGATAGTCGTTCTTGCCGCTGCCTACCGACAGCTCGACTACCTTCACGCTGGACGACCCGATGTCCACGCCGACCGTCGTACGGCGCAACAACCCCGACAAGATACCTCGCCGCAAGGTGACCCCCTGACCGTTGAACTCGCCTTGGCTTGGTTGCTCTAATTTGGCGAGTCTTTATTGTTTCTTGGATGAAACGTTTTGCTCTTTTGGTTGGTGGATTCTCACCAAAAATCGGGGCGCTGGCAATGTGCCGGTTTGACCACGATTGCTTTTAATGAGCGCCCCTTGCAAAGCGTTGCCAAAATCCCACGGTAGCCCTGCCCCTCCCCCGATCCGCTCATCTTTTCGTTTCATGCAGATCTCAATCCCATTACATCTTGTAACAGCGCGATAGCGGCGCGCACGCCACAACGCGCCGGGCCCCGCGGATCCCGGGAGATATAATCCCGGCACCTCTAACTAGGTATTTCCCTTATGGCCACAGCACAACAAAAGCCTGCCCTACCCGCCCGGCGTCCGATCTGGATGCGGCTGACCTTTTGGGCTCTGGGCCTGCTGGTGGCCGGGATCGTGGCGGTGGCGCTGCTGGTGGGATATGCGCTGCTGGTGGCCGCGCCCAACCTGCCATCGCTGGATACCATCACTGACTACCGGCCGAAGATTCCGTTGCGGATCTATACCGCGGATAACGTGCTGATTGGCGAATTCGGCGAGGAACGGCGCAATTTCGTGCCGATTACCGAAATACCCGATGTGATGAAGAAGGCGGTGCTGGCCATCGAGGATGACCGGTTCTACGAACACGGCGGGGTCGACTTCGTCGGCGTGCTACGCGCGGGGCTCGCCAACCTGCGCGGCGGGCTGTCGCAGGGTGCGTCCACGATCACCATGCAGGTGGCGCGCAACTTCTTCCTCTCCAGCGAGAAGACCTACACCCGCAAGCTGTATGAAATGCTGCTGGCCTACAAGATCGAGGCCAACCTCTCGAAGGACCAGATCCTCGAGCTCTACATGAACCAGATCTACCTGGGGCAGCGCGCCTATGGCTTCGCCAGCGCGGCACGTGTGTATTTCGGCAAGTCGATCAAGGACGTGACGCCGGCCGAGGCCGCCATGCTGGCCGGCCTGCCCAAGGCGCCCTCGGCCTACAACCCGGTGGTCAACCCGAAGCGCGCCAAGGTACGCCAGGAATACATCCTGCAGCGCATGCGCGACCTGCGCTACCTCACACCCGAGCAGTACGACCAGGCTATCCACGAAGAACTGAAGGTGCGCGGCGAAGGCAATGAGTTCTCCACGCATGCCGAGTACGTCGCCGAAATCGTGCGCCAGCTTATGTATGCGCAATACCGCGAGGAAACCTACACCCGCGGCCTGACCGTCTACACCACGCTCAACAAGACCGACCAGGACGCCGCCTATGAGGCCGTGCGCTCGGGCATCATGAATTACGAGCGCCGCCACGGCTACCGCGGGCCTGAGGCGTTCATCGACCTGCCCGCCAGCGCGGACGAGCGCGAGCAGGCCATCGACGACGCACTGCTGGAGCACCCCGGCAGCGACGACCTGCGCTCGGCCGTGGTCACCAGCGTGACCGCCAAGCAGGTGCAGGCCACGCTGCTGTCGGGCGAAGTCGCTACCATCGAAGGCCAGGCGCTGCGATTCATCGCGCCGTCGCTCGCGGCCAACGCGCAGCCCAAGGCCAAGATCCGGCCGGGCGCGATCATCCGCGTGACGCAGGACGAGAAAGGCGCGTGGACGGTCACGCAGTTGCCTGAAGTATCCGCGGCCTTTATCTCGCTCAATCCGGAAGACGGCGAGATCCGCTCGATGGTCGGCGGCTTCGATTTCAACCGCAACAAGTTCAACCATGTGACGCAAGCCTGGCGCCAGCCGGGATCGAGCTTCAAGCCGTTCATCTACTCGGCGGCACTGGAAAAAGGATTCTCGCCCGCCACCGTGATCAACGACGCGCCGCTCTCGATCAGCGACAACGGCGGCCAGGTGTGGGAGCCGAAGAACTACGACGGCAAGTTCGAAGGCCCGATGACCATGCGCCGCGCGCTGGCCAAGTCCAAGAACCTGGTGTCGGTGCGCATCCTGCGCGCCATCGGCACSCAGTACGCSCARGACTACATCACGCGCTTTGGCTTTGACGCCGACAAGCACCCGGCTTACCTGCCGATGGCGCTGGGCGCCGGCAGCGTCACCCCGCTGCAGATGGCTGGCGCCTACTCGGTCTTTGCCAACGGCGGCTACCGCGTCAATCCCTATCTGATCCAGAAGGTGGTCGATGCGCGCGGCAATGTGCTCTCCGAAACCAAGCCCCAGCGCGCTGGCGCGGATGCGGTACGCGTGCTGGATGCCCGCACCGCCTTTATCGCCGACACCATGCTGCGTGAGGTAGTGCGCAGCGGCACGGCCAACAGCGCCAAGCAGCGCCTGGGCCGCAACGACCTGGCCGGCAAGACCGGCACCACCAACGACGCCGTCGACGCCTGGTTCGCCGGCTACACGCCCAAGCTGGTGGCCATCGCCTGGATGGGCTACGACCAGCCCAAGAGCCTGGGTGTGCGCGAGACCGGCGGTGGCCTCGCGCTGCCAATCTGGGTGGGCTACATGGGCAAGATGCTGAAGGGCGTGCCCGAAATGCCCGAGCGCCAGCCCCCGGAAGGCGTGATCACCGTCGGCGGCGACTGGACCTTCGAGGAAAACRCGGGCGGCGCCGGCGTGGCTTCGGTTGGCCTGGGCGATCCGTGGCCGGGCAAACCGGACGAGAGCACGCAATCGCCGGCCGATACCGAGGCCCGCGCTCTCCAGCCGGTCCAGCTCCTGCTGGGCCAGCGCCAGGAACTCACTTTCACTCATGGGGGGCATGCTAAACTCCAAGGCCGCCGGCCAGCGTCATTTGCAGCATTCCGCGGCATTCGGCCAGTAGCGTATTGAAAAAGTACTTCGTATTTCCGTTGGTCCCGCCGCCCCTGCTTCAGGGACTGCCCGGGACCGTCCGGGACGACTCTGGACGTCTCGTTGGACTCTTAGCCTCTTAGACTCTTTAAGTAAGGACGACCCGATGTTGCGTCGTGTTGCGATTGTATCGGTGATTGCCGCCAGCCTTGCGATGCCCCTGTTGTCCGGATGTGGCATCCGCGGCCCGCTGACAATGCCCAAGCAGCCTCCCGCACCGGCCCAGCCCGGCGTACCGGATCCCGGCCTGGCCAATCCGGCTGTCCCGAATCCGGCGGCCATCCAGGGCACCGCACCGGCAGCGGCGTCCGCCACGGCACCGGTTGCAGTGCCAGCCGCCACCCCCACCGCCAAATAACCATGAACGCCTTCTTCCATCGCCACGACGGCGTGCTAGCCGTCGAGCACGTGCCGCTCGCGCGCATCGCCGCCGAATACGGCACCCCCACCTATGTCTACTCGCGCGCCGCGCTGACCGCCGCCTACCAGGCCTACGCCGCGGCGTGCCAGGGGCGCCGCGCGCGCGTGCAATACGCCATGAAGGCCAACTCGAACCTGGCCGTGCTGCAGGTTTTCGCCAGGCTCGGCGCTGGCTTCGACATCGTCTCCGGTGGCGAGCTGCAGCGCGTGCTGGCAGTGGGCGGAGATCCGCGCAAGGTGGTGTTCTCGGGGGTCGGCAAGACCGCTGCCGAGATGGAACTGGCGCTGACGCACGATGTGCTGTCGTTCAATGTCGAGTCGATCCCCGAGCTGGACCGCCTCAATGCCGTGGCCGGCCGGCTGGGCAAGCGCGCGCGCGTATCGCTGCGCATCAATCCGGATGTGGATGCCAAGACGCATCCATATATCTCCACCGGGCTGAAGGGCAACAAGTTTGGCGTGGCGTTCGAGGACGTGCTGCCCACCTACCGCGCCGCCGCGGCGCTGCCCCACCTGGAAGTGGCGGGTATCGACTGCCATATCGGCTCGCAGATCACCGAGGTGGCGCCCTACCTGGAAGCGCTGGACAAGGTGCTGGACGTGGTGGAAGCGCTCGAACGCGAAGGCATCAAGCTCGAGCACATCGACGTGGGCGGCGGTCTTGGCATCACCTATGACGATGAAACGCCGCCTGACATTACCGGCTTTGCCCGCACGTTGCTGGACCGCGTGGCCGAGCGCGGCCATGGCCATCGCGAGGTGCTGTTCGAGCCGGGCCGCTCGCTGGTGGGCAACGCCGGCGTGCTGCTGACCCAGGTCGAGTTCCTCAAGCCGGGCGCCGCCAAGAACTTCTGCATCGTCGATGCGGCCATGAACGACCTGGCCCGCCCCGCCATGTACGAGGCCTATCACCGCATCGAACCCGTGCAACTGCGCGAGACGGCGCAAGCCGCGGCCCTGACCTACGACGTGGTGGGCCCCGTGTGCGAATCCGGCGACTGGCTTGGCCGCGATCGCGCGCTGGCGGTGCAGCCGGGCGACCTGCTCGCGGTGATGTCGGCCGGCGCCTATGGCTTTGTCATGAGCTCCAACTACAACACCCGCCCGCGCGCGGCCGAAGTGATGGTCGACGGCGACGACGTGCACCTGGTGCGCGGCCGCGAGCGCGTGGAAGACCTGTTCCGCGACGAGCGCCTGCTGCAAGGCTAAGCGCCTGCCCAGCCCCGTGCCCGGGAGCGTCCTGATCCTGGGCGGGCGGCGCGGGCGCGGCGCGGATCGACTATCGCTATGCCAACGGCAGCAGGCTGCCCAAAGCCGTGCCGCCACGCCATCCGGCCGCGCGCGAGATCACGCTCCATCTCTGACGCGCCCTCAGCGCCCTGGCTGCTGTGCCCCGGGCTTGCGCCACCACCACCAGGCACGCATCGCCAGCAGTCCGAACACCACCGCGGCGTAGATCGAGACCGTGCCGAAATCATGCTTGCCGGCCTTGTGCCACCAGTAGTGCATGATGGCCAGCACGGCGACGGCGTACACGGAACGGTGCAGCCATTGCCACCGCTTCCCGCCCAGGCGCTTGACCATGGCATTGGCTGAGGTTGCCGCCAGCGGAATCATCAGCACGAAGGCGGCGAAACCCACCGTGATGAACGGCCGCTTGGCGATGTCCTTGACCATGTACGCGACATCGAAGCCACGGTCCACGCCAAGCCACAGCAGGAAATGCTGCAGTGCGTAGAAGAAGGCGAACAGCCCGAGCATGCGCCGCAAGCGAATCAGCCAGTTCCAGCCGGTGAAACGGCGCAGCGGCGTGACCGCCAGCGTGACGCACAGCATCACCAGGGTCCAGGTACCGGTCGAGCGCGTGACGAACTCCAGCGGATTGGCGCCGAACTGATCGGTAAAGCCGAGGTACAGCAAGCGCAGGAACGGCAGCATGGCAAGCAGCCACACGGCCAGCTTGACCGTGCGCACACGCCCTGGCGTGAGCGTCGCGAGACCAGGCTGCCCGCTCGCCCGTGCCGGGCGTGCGCCGGCGGCCGGTGCGCCCGGGCGCGGCGGCGAGAGATCCTGTGGGGCCATCAGAAGAACTTCCTCAGGTCCATGCCCTGGTACAGCGACGCCACTTGCTGGCCATAGCCGTTGAAAGGCAGCGTCTTGCGCTTGGGCGCGAACAACGCGCCAAAGCCGCCGCCCTTGTCTTCGCCGATGCGGCGCTCCGTGGCCTGGCTCCAGCGGGGATGATCCACGTCCGGATTGACATTGGAATAGAAACCGTACTCCTGTGCCGCAGCCAGGTTCCAGCTGGTGCTGGGCTGCTTGTCGACAAAGCGGATCCTGACGATGGACTTGGCACTTTTGAAACCATATTTCCAGGGGACCACCACGCGCACCGGCGCACCGTTCTGGTTGGGCAGCACCTCGCCGTAGAGGCCAAAGGCCAGCAAGGTCAGCGGATGCATCGCCTCGTCCATGCGCAGGCCCTCGGTGTAAGGCCATTCCAGCACGCGGGCGCTGACGCCAGGCATCTGCTTCTTGTCGTTGAGCGTGACGAATTCCACGTACTTCGCGCCGGCTTGCGGCTCAACGCGACGAATCAGTTCGGCCAGGGAATAGCCGCTCCAGGGAATCACCATCGACCAGCCTTCTACGCAGCGCAGCCGGTAGACCCGCTCTTCCATCGGCATCAGGCGCACCAGCTCGTCGATATCGTAGACCTTGGGCTTCTTCACCAGGCCTTCGACGGCAACCTGCCATGGACGCGTGCGCAGCGTACCGGCGTTGCGCGCGGGGTCCGACTTGTCGGTGCCGAACTCGTAGTAGTTGTTGTACGTGGTGACGTCCTCGTACGGCGTGCGCTTTTCCGTCACTACGTAGGCATTGTTGGGCGCGGCCGGCAGCTTCTGGCCGCGCGGGGCCTGGGCCAGCGCATCGCGCGCGAACCACGGGGCCGGCATGCTCCCGGCAGCCCCCGCGGCCGCCATGGCCAAGAGCCGGCGACGCGACTCGAACACACCGCGCGGGGTGATCTCGCTGGCGGCAATATCGTCGCCGCGCAGCCACTTGGGAGAGGGAATCAGCATCGTTGTTCCTCGTTGCATGCCATGGGTAAAAATCGATCCGCCGTTCGTGCCTGGCCCTTGGCAGCCCCGCGTGCACGATTGGACTCCGGCTTGAGTCGGATGGCGCACGCGAATCCTGACATCTTTTTTTGCCAGGGCGCCACGCCTGCACCCGGGGCCTTTGTCAGGCAGGGGGCCGGCCGGACTGCACAGCATGGCTGGCGGCCTCAGCCGCCTTGGTATTGCCGGTAGACTGACTGCGCCAGCGCCAGCAATGGCGCCCGCTCAAGCGGTCCGGCCAGCGCGAAGCCGATATCCCGGTCCACCCAATAGAAAGCCATGGTGCCGGCGGCGGCGGCCGGACGATCTCCCGGTCCCGTGCCCATCCGCTCGAGCCGGAAGCCGGTGTCCGGCGTATCCCGTGCCATGTGCCGTAACTGCAGCGACAATCGGGTTCCATCGTCGGTCTCATACATCAGGATGGCCGATGGGCCGCCCTCGGCGACGCCCAGGCGCCCGCCAATCAGGTGGAATCCCTGGGTGCGCAGATCGGGGACCCGCAAGGGCGCGCCGAGCCGCTTTGACAACCAGGCCACCAGATGGGCTTCATCGGTAGCGGCCACCTCGACCGGATGGCGCACTTCAGGTGCGTATACCACATGACTGGCCAGCGCTTCGCGCGCGAAGCGCTCCACCGAGGGGACGCGCGCCGCCAGGGTGTCCGTGCGCCCATGCGCGAACCAGCCGATCGCGCCGCCCAGAGCCAGCGAAGCCATGCTGGCCGCCAGTGCCATGCCCCACCCCGCCTTGCCGCGCACCCGGTCAGCGGCGCCGTCGCGCAGCCGGGACGGAAGTGCATTCAGCGGTACAGGCTCATTGAGCACGCCGTCGAACGCAGCATGCAGTTCACTTGCCTGCCGCCGCCAGCTACCGACCTTCTCTCCGGCATCGGGATAGGCGGCCAGGTACGCCTCCACCTCGGCACGGCGGGCGGGATCCAGCTGGCCATCGGCATAGGCGTGGAGATCGGCTTCGTTGACTGGGGACATCATTTGACTCGCTGCAGTCCGGCCGCCCGGCCGGAGGCCTGCGGGTTCGCCTCGGACGCTCCGTCCATCAGCAGGCGCATCTGCTCACGGGCGCGTGCCAGGCGGGACATCACCGTGCCCACCGGCACCTCCAGCACCTGCGCCGCCTCGGCATAGGTGAGTTGCTCCAGGCCGACCAGCAGCATGACCGCGCGCTGGGCTTCGGGCAAGCGAGCCAGCGCCCGTACCAGGTCCAGGCGCAAGGCGGGCTCTGGCGCAGCACTGGGTACGTCGGGAAGYGTGTCGGTGAAGGTCACAAGATCGGCACGCCGGTACGCATTGATGCGCAGCCGGTGCATCATGGTCAGCAGCCAGGACAGCAGGCCATCCGCGCCGTCGCCCCACCAGGCGCCGGCGCGCAGCCGGAAGCGCCAGCGGTAGCGCAGCGCGCGTTCCAGCGTGTCCTGCACCAGGTCGTCGGCCAATGCCGCATCCCCGGTCAGGCCACGGGCGTGGCGCCGCAGGCGCGGCGCCAGCGCGACCAGCTGGCGGTCGAAGCCGTCCATGCCGTCAGGCTGCCCGCGCCCGGATCAGGGAGCGGCCACGTGCCAGACGTTGTTGAAGTTATCGCCCATGCGGTCACCCGGTTTGGCATCCTTGGCGAAACGATAGAGCGGCTTGCCGCGATAGGCCCACTGCTTGGCGCCGTCGTCACGAGTGATGACGCTGTAGTCCCCCGTGGGGCTGGTGCCGGGCGCCGCCATCAGGGGCGGCCAGTTGGTGGCGCAGGGACCGTTGCAGGCGCTCTTGCCACCCGCATCACGGTCAAAGGTGTAGAGCGTCAGGCCCTGGGGATCGGTCAGCGCGCCGCCGGCGACTTTCACCGTGGGCGGCATATTGCCCGCACTGCTGCCACCCATGCCGCCCATGCCAGAACAGGCAGACAGCAGCACTGCGGCAGACGCCAGCGCGAGAACAGCGGGACGGGACAGCGATGCGAGAGAAGCGGCTGCGAAGGGACGGGAAAGGGCCATGATGTCGATCTCCATGCGATGCGGCGCCGCCAGCCGGCACCGTCCCTTCAGTAAACACCGGATGTGACGGCTTTATTCCATCTGGACGAAAAAAAACCTGCCGCGTCGGACCGACGGGGCAGGTTTTTCTTATTGCGGCGCAACATCCGGATCAGAGTTCGCCGTAACTATGCAGGCCCGAGAGGAACATGTTGACGCCCAGGAAGGCGAAGGTCGTGACCAGCAAACCCACCAACGCCCACCAGGCCGCCATGGTGCCGCGCAAACCCTTCATCAGGCGCATGTGCAACCAGGCCGCATAGTTGAGCCAGACAATCAGCGCCCAGGTTTCCTTCGGGTCCCAGCTCCAGTAGCCGCCCCACGCTTCCGCCGCCCAAAGCGCGCCCAGGATGGTGGCGATGGTGAAGAAGGCGAAGCCCACTGCAATCGCCTTGTACATCACRTCATCGAGCASTTCSAGCGASGGCAGSCGYTCRGCCAGGATGCCACGCTCCTTGCACAGGTAAGCCACCGAGACCATCGCGRCCAGGGCGAAAGTGCCGTAGCCTATGAAATTGGCCGGCACATGGATCTTCATCCACCAGCTCTGCAACGCTGGGACCAGCGGCTGGATCTCGCTCGCATCGCGGCTGACCGTGTACCACAGCAGGAAACCGACCGCCGCCGACACCACCAGCATCACGAACGGCCCAAGCGCGCGCGTCTGGTAGCGGCCTTCGTAGTAGAGGTAGAACAAAGAAGTGATCAGCGTGAACAGTACAAACACTTCGTACAGGTTCGAGATAGGAATGTGGCCGATGTCGGCGCCGATCAGGTAGGACTCGTACCAGCGCACCAGCATGCCGGTGAAGCCCAGCACCACTGCCGCCCACGCCATCTTGCTGCCGATCTGCAGCCCGGTCTCCGAGCGCGTCAGCAGGCCGCCCCAATAGAACAGGGTGGACAGGAACACCAGCGCGCTCATCCACAGGATGGCCGACTGGCTGGACAGGAAGTACTTGAGGAAGAAGGCCTGCTCGGCGCGCGGCAGCTGGCCCTGGTAGAGCTGGATCGCGAACAGCGACAGCACCGCCAGCAGCACCATCAGCAACCGCACCGGCTTCCAGTGCCATCCCAGCAACGCAAAGGTGGGCACCGCTGCAATCAGCACGCCTTTGTCGTAGACATTCATCCACTCGCCGTAGCGTGCCAGTGCGAAGCCCGCGCCCGCTGCCAGCAGCAAGGCAAAGACCCAGTCGACCCAGCCCAGCCGGCGAAGGAACGACGGCTCCAGGTAGGCCTGCTCCGCACCGCCGGCGCCACCGGCTGGAGCCGGGCTCGCCTGCATGGGCGGCCTGGCCTGATTCACATTCGAGGACATATTGGTTCCTGCTTAATTGCCGGCCGCGTTCAATGCGTGGCCGGGTCCGGCGTGCCCTTGCCGGCCGTGTCGAGATTACCGGCGGCCCGGCCTACATCGTCGCGCAGAGCGACAAATTCCTTCTCGAAATCCAGTGTACGCCGCTGCGTGGACATGGCCATCAGCACATGGCTGGCAGCACCGCCGCCCTCGCTTCCGGCCGATCCGCCGGCAGGGTCCCGGACCCACAGCCAGACGCGGCGCTCGCGGATGTAGAACATCGAGAACACGCCCAGCACCAGCAGCAGACAGCCAAGATACACGATGTTCTTCCCTGGTGCACGGGTCATCTGGAACACGCTGGCCTTCACCTCGGTGAAGTCGTCGAGCTGCAGGAAGACCGGCGCGGTGTAGAAGAAACTGTCGGATAGCGCATTGATGGCCTGCTGCAAGAAAGCGYCGCTCTGAGCACTATTCGGCACCACCGGCAGCTTGTCCTGCGCGCGTGCCAGTTGCCAGAGTTCCCACATCGAGCCGTTGAGGATCTTCAGCAGCACGTCGGCGGCCTTCTGCTGCTCGGCCGGCGGCACGGACTTTTCCAGGAAGGCGGCGATTGCCGTGAAGCCGCCAGGCGGCGCTTGCGGATTGCTTCGTGCGGCGCCAGCGAAGAGATCAAGCGCGCGCAGGGCGCTCTCGGCAAGCTGGCCGCGCAACACCTCGCGATCCTCGCCCGGCATCGAGGCCAGGGCAAAGCGGCGTGCCGCTTCGACCCGCAGCGCGCGGTCCTGCAGCGCGGCGCGCAGGCGCATCCAGTCGGCTACGCTGTTCTGCTCGTCGGCCGGGATGCGCAGGTAACGGAACGGCTCGCTGGGCGAATCGCGCATGCCGGCAAGGAAGACCGACTGCCCATCGAGCTGCACGGGCACCATGTAGTTGTTGAACTCGCGCGCCTGCCCGTTGCGGTCGCGCAGCTTGTACTGCACCGACGGACCCACGTTGCGCAGTTCCTTCGCGCGATCAGGATTGACCGCCGAGCCCAGGTGGGATTCCAGCTTCTCGTTGAGCGATTTGCGCGCCACGCCGCGGGCATCGGGCTTGCCCGACGCGTCGGTGACGTTCTCGATATTCATCAGGCGGAAATCGCTGAACTCGACCGTCAGTCCCTCGGCGTCGGCGGCGCTGCCCGTGCCGGTCAGCGGCGAGTTGGCGCCCACCGTACCGGCGAAGGCGAAGGTCTTGTCATTGCCGCCCTGCATCGGGTAGCCGACGAACTTCAGCTTGGAGCCGCCGTCCTCGAAACTCGACTGGTAGATGGCAATGCCGTCCACCACCAGCGGTTCGTTGACCTTGACAGTGGCTTCGGTCTTGCGGCCAGTGGTGCGGTCGGTGATGACCACATCGGAGGCGAACAGCTTGGGCATGCCGGTCGAGTAATRSTCGACSGTRAAYTTCTTSAGCGTGATRKTGAACGGCAGATCCTGCACCAGCGCMCCGTCCGAGATATTCAGGATGGCAGTGGAGACGGTCGCGCCTTCGGGCACGAAGGCATTGCCGCGAAAACCGGGATTGTTGACCGACAAGCGGTGCTGCGGCGGAATGTCGCTGATCACGGCGTTGCCGGTAATCGGACTCTTGCCGCCAAACCACATCTGGGCACGGATCAGCATGTCGCCGTCGAGCAGGCCACCGATGCAGATCACCACGATGGCGGTGTGCGCCAGGATGTAGCCCAGCTTGTTGGCCGCGCCCGCCTTGGCCGCCAGCAAGGTGGCGCCGTCATGGGGCACGGTCTTGATGCGATAACCGCGATTGGCCAGCAGCGCAGTGAGCCGCGTCACCGCATCGGCGCGCGGGCGGCCTGCATCGAACTCGGCGCGGTGATGGAAGGCGCGCAGGCTGCGCTCGCGCACGTGGTCCTTCCACGAACGCATATCCTTGATCATCTTGGGCGCGTTGCGCGTCAGGCACAGTGAGGTGGAGACCACCAGGAAGGCCAGGATCAGCAGGAACCACCAGGAGCCGTAAACCTTCTGCAGCGACAGCGTGTGGAACAGGTCAGCCCAGAATGGGCCGAACTGGTTGACGTAGTTGGGATAGGGCTCGTTCTGCTTGAGGACCGTGCCGATCACGCTGGCGATCGCGATGACCGTCAGCAACGCGATGGCGAAACGCATCGAGGACAGCAGTTCCACCGCGTCGCGCAGCAAGCGGTGAGAAGTCTTCAGGTGCAGTCCTGACGTGGAAGCGGTCGACATGTGCAGTGGGGCCCTCGGCCTTGAAATGAAAAAGGGTGGACATGCTTGCGCAGGCCACCCTCTTCGATTGTTGCCGTGCTGCCTGGTTGCACCCCTGCGGTCCACCTCGCAACGGCGAGGCCCGCGTGGGCGCTCCGGCTACCCGGCGCTGAACGACTTAGCGAATCCCTGCGACGTAGTCGGCCACGGCCTTGATCTCGGCATCCGACATCTTGGCGGCAATGGTGGTCATCACGGGATTGTTCTTGCGGGTGCCCTGGCGGAACGCGACCAGTTGCGCCTCGGTGTATTCGGACCATTGTCCGCCGATGCGCGGGTACTGGGCCGGGATGCCGGCGGCGGTGGGGCCGTGGCAGGCCGCGCAAGCGGGCACACCCTTGGCGGCGATGCCACCACGGTAGATCTTCTGGCCGGCTTCGATGGTGTCCTTGCTCTTGGCGGTGGCAGGCTTCAGGCTCTGCTTGGCCAGGTAGGCGCCGACGTCCTTCATTTCCTGCTCGGACAAGGCTGCCGCGTAGGGCGACATGATGGCGTTGCTGCGGGTCTTGGCCTTGAAGTCGTCGAGCTGCTTGTGCACGTACTCCGGATGCTGGGCGGCCAGCTTCGGATTGGCGGCGCCGCCACTGTTGCCGTTGGCGCCGTGGCAACTCAGGCAAGCCGGGACATTGCGATCGGGGGCACCTTGCGTGTAGAGGGTTTCGCCCTTGGCCGGATCAGCCTTTGCGGCGGCCTGCTCTGCGGCAGATGCCAGACCGGTCATGGCAGTGGCCGGCAGAGCCAGCGCCACGACAGCCAGAAGTTTCGCAATGCGGTTCATTCGCACACCTTGTCTGAATTGTTTTGAAATCCATGGGGCACGCCGTTCAGCACCTTGCCCGCGGTGAGGACGCGCATGGGCTGGTACTTTGACATCGGAAATTCACCACGACGGACCGCCAGCCCCGCTGAAGCCAAAAACGCCCAGGCGAGAGCCGAATGGCACCGCCCCCATGCGAACGAGAGCGGCAGACCGTGCGAATATCCCCGTAGCAGACCCAGCCCCCCGGCTGGCCCCCTTGCCGCTGCGCCATGCAGGCGCTGCAACAGACCAGACCGACAGGCTTGCTACCACGATGGAACGGACACGCAGAGCTTCCTGCTCAGATAAACGCAAGGCCAAGGATGCCGCGCGTCACCTAATCGGGAGGCCGTTAACCGCGTTATTGTACAATAAATCGTGTGCCGGATAGAGGATGTGCGCGCCGCGACGCGGCCAGACGCCAGCCCCGGCCATCCAGGCGGCAGCATGTGCCGCCCACCTCACTCACATCGGCGTGGTGACGCCGGCGGACCCGCCAAATGCAAGGCGGCGCCCCGCCCCCACCCGCCCCATCGCCCACGCGCATGTCCCTCCTACACCAGGCCCGCTTCTTCGTTACCGTCAACCACCTGCGCGACCTGCCTGCCACGGCGGTGCCGGAAGTGGCCTTCGCCGGGCGCTCCAACGCCGGCAAATCCACCGCCATCAACATCCTGTGCAACCAGAAGCGGCTAGCCTTCTCGTCGCGCACGCCGGGCCGTACCCAGCACATCAATTTCTTCGGGGTCGCACCGGTCAAGGCGCCGGATCCGCTGGCCTTCCTGGTCGACCTGCCCGGCTATGGCTATGCGCAGGTGTCAGGATCGGCCAAGTACCATTGGCAGACGCTGCTGAGCGACTACGTACAGACCCGTTCGCAGCTGGCTGGCCTGGTGCTGATGATGGACGCGCGCCGGCCCTTCACCGACCTGGATTGCCAGATGGTTGAATGGTTCCTGCCCACGGGCCGGCCCATTCACGTGTTGCTGACCAAGGCCGACAAACTGACCAACAGCGAAAACGCCCTGGCCCTGCGCGAAACCCGCAAGATCCTGGCCGGTTACGCCGAACAACTCGACACGCCCGTGGCCCTGACCGCGCAATTGTTCTCCAGCCTGAAGCGCCGCGGCATCGAGGAAGCCCAGCGCGTGGTGGCAGGCTGGCTGGCGCTGCCGGAAGCACAGCCGGCCGTGGTGCCGGGCAGCGAGTCCGCCGCCGCGCCGCAGGAAAAAGCAAAGCCCGACCAGCCGGCGGTTGTGCAAGACACACCGCCCGACGCGGCCGCGAACTGACCTTCCAGCCCCGCTTTGCGTACCCGCCCCTGCGGGTGCGGCGCGATAGCGAACCCGCGCATCCCCACGAATCGAACAGGCAAAAAAAACCCCGTTGCAAGCAACGGGGGCGAACTTTCCCACCGGTTGAGGGTGGGTACCCGCTCAGGGAGGAGTAGCGGGGGACGCTGCATCACGCAAGCGCAACGCAGAGTGTCCGCGAGTATGATAGCGGGCACGATCAAAAGTTTAGTTTTTCTTTCGGAGCGGCCTGCTGGATCACTCGCCAGCCACATCGCGCGCCAGCAGCCCGGCAAAATTCCGCACTCCCTCAGACATTCTCCCTCAAGCCATGTCCACTTTCCCCGAGTACCGTCCGCGCCGCATGCGCCGCGATGATTTCTCGCGCAGGCTGATGCGCGAACACCGCCTGTCGCCGGACAACCTGATCTACCCGGTATTTATCGTCGACGGCCACAACCAGCGTGAAAGCGTGGCGTCCATGCCCGGCGTGGAGCGGCTCTCGGTCGACCTGCTGCTGCCGGTGGCGGAGGATTGCGTCAAGCTGGGCATCCCGGTCATCGCGCTGTTCCCGGTCATCGATCCGGCCCTGAAGACGCCCGACGGTATCGAGGCCACCAATGCCGACGGCCTGATCCCGCGTGCCGTGCGCGCACTGAAAGACCGCTTCCCCGAGCTCGGCGTGCTGACCGACGTGGCGCTGGACCCCTACACCAGCCACGGCCAGGACGGCGTGCTGGACGCCGACGGCTATGTGATCAACGACGTCACTGTGGAGATCCTGGTCAAGCAGGCGCTGACTCAGGCCGCGGCCGGCGTGGATATCGTGGCACCGTCGGACATGATGGACGGGCGCATCGGCGCGGTGCGCGCCGCGCTGGAGGACGGCGGCCATATCCATACGCGCATCATGGCCTACTCGGCCAAGTACGCATCGGCCTTCTATGGCCCGTTCCGGGATGCGGTCGGCTCAGCGGCCAACCTGGGCAAGGGCAACAAGATGACTTACCAGATGGACCCGGCCAATACCGACGAGGCCTTGCGCGAAGTGGCGCAAGACATCATGGAGGGTGCCGACATGGTGATGGTCAAGCCCGGCATGCCTTACCTGGACATCGTGCGGCGCGTGAAGGATGAGTTCCGTTTTCCCACCTACGCCTACCAGGTCAGCGGCGAGTACGCSATGCTCAAGGCCGCAGCCCAGAATGGCTGGCTGGATCACGACAAGGTCATGATGGAGTCGCTGCTGGCCTTCCGCCGCGCCGGCGCCGACGGCATCCTGACCTACTTCGCGCGCGACGCTGCTCGCCTGCTCACGCGCTGAACCGGCCCGGATGCAGCTGTTAGGTTTTTCCGCCAGCCAGGTCCATCCGCTCGCCTCGCTCGACGAGGCGCGCGACTTTCTCGCGGGCAACGCGGCGGCCCGCTTCGTCTGGGTCGATACGCCGATCGAGGAAGTCAGCGCCGCGCCGACGGCCTGGCGCGACAGCGTCCAGGCCCTGACCGGCGCCCCGGTGCTGGATCTGCACCTGATCGATGCCACCAACCCGTCGCATCCTTCGTATTTCGATACGACGCATGCCTACGACATGGTGATCTTCCGCAAGCTCACCTTTGAAACGAGCCGGCTGATTGCCGAGGCCGGCGGCGAAACGGCGGCGGCGTCCGGAACGACAGCAACCGCGCCAGCCACCGCACCAGAATTGCCGCCAATCCCGGGAGCCTCCACGGCTTCCACTACGGTTTCAGCTACCGCGACAACCAGCCAGCCGCCCGCTTCAAGAACGCAGGCTCTGGCCAAACCGCGCCGCTACCCGCCAGGCTTTCTGCCTGCACTGGCCAAAATCGATACCCAGCCGGTCACTTTCTTTGTCTTCGACAATGTGCTGCTGACGGTCCGGCCCGCGCAGTCTCGCACACTCGACCAGGTGCGCCAGCGCCTGCTTGAGCTATGCCAGGCGCCACGGCCGCAGTCCGCCTCGAAGACCCGCCCCAACGGGCACGCCGCCGCGCTGGTACATGGCATCCGCCCGCCGACGCGCCCGGAAGACCTGATGCTGCGCCTGCTCAACGCGATGGTCGACCGCTACCTGGACCTGCGCGCGCCCCTGACGCGCCAGCTGGACCGTTGGCAGCGCGCGCTGCTAAACGCCCGGCGCAGCTTCTCCAGCTGGGAAGGCTTGCTCGATGCCCGCATTGAACTGCGGCGCCTGGAGCACCTGTGCGAGGAACAGCACGATGCGCTGCAGGAATTCCGCGACAGCCTGCTCGACAACAGTTACAGCGTGCAGAGCGAAGGAACCGCAAACGCGGCAGGCCGCGACGATGCCTTGCTGGTGCGCATCAACGACGTGATGGAACACATCTCGCGCGTGCTCGCGCACGCGCGCCGGCTGGAGGACTCGATCGAGTCCGCGGTGCAGATTCATTTTTCATCGGTGGCGCATCGCACCAACCGCACCATGCGTACCCTGACGCTGATCACTGCACTGTTCATGCCACTCACGCTGATCACCGGCATCTTCGGCATGAACTTCGAGCGCATGCCGTGGCTGCGCGAGCCGCAGGGCTTCTGGTGGTCGCTCGGGCTGATGGGCGCGGTGGTGGCAGTGCTGGCGGCAGTGTGGGGGCTGGGACGCCGGCTGGAGAAAAGCTAGCCGACGCCTGCGCAAGCCCGGGGGGTCAGGTGCTAGCTTTGGCGTCCAGGGCGCGCGCGAGCGTGTCAAGGAAACGGGCGGCGGGTTGGTAGCCGATTGCACGAACCGGCCGCTCGCGCCCGTCAGGACCGAACAGGATGATGCCCGGCGGGCCGAACAGGCCGAAGCGCTTGAGCAGTGCCCGATCGTCGGCGTTGTTCCGGGTGACGTCCGCCTGCAGCATCACCACCCCGGCAAGCCGGGCCCGCACGCGCTCGTCGCTGAACGTGAAGCGCTCCATCTCCTTGCAGCTCACACACCAGTCCGCATAGAAGTCGAGCAGCACGGGCTTGCCCGCTGCGGCGGCCTGCGCCACGCGAGCGTCGAGTTCGGCTACCGAGCGGACCCGCTCAAAGCGCACTGTGGTCGAGTCGCTGGCCGCCGCGTCTGGCGCGGTGCGACCTGCACCAAGATGCGCCAGCGGTTGCAAGGGATCCCGGCCACCGGACGCGAGCCCCACCAGCAAGATGGCTCCCGCCAGCGCGGCAAGCAGGCCCAGGCCCTTGCCCACCCTGGCCAGGCCATGCGCCTCGGGGCCAAGTGACTCGAAGGCGCTCAGGAAAACCGCGCCCACCAGCAGCAGCGCGGCCCAGCCTGCCATCAGCGCCCATGCCGGCAGCACCGGGCTGACCATCCACAGCGCCACGCCCAGCAGCAGGAAGCCGAAGAAGCGCTTGGTCATTTCCATCCACCGTCCGGCACGCGGCAGCAGGTTGCCCGCGCCCACGCCCACCAGCACCAGCGGCACGCCCATGCCGAGCGCCATCGCGAACAGCGCGCCGCCACCGGTTACGGCATCGCCGGTGCGTGCGATGTAGGCCAGCGCGCCGGCCAGCGGTGCCGTCACGCACGGCCCGACGATCAGCGCCGAGATCGCGCCCATGGCCGCGGCGCCGGCGAGTTGCCCGCCCTGGCGGCGGTTGGACGAAGCGGTCAGCCGCGTTTGCCAGTGTTGCGGCAGCTGCAGTTCATAGAGGCCGAACATGGAAAGGGACAAGGCCACCATCAGCAGCGCGAAAGCCGTCAGCACCCACGGCGACTGCAGCGCGGCGGACAAGCCCTCGCCAAGCAGGCCGGCCGCCACGCCAACAGCGGTGTAAACCACCGCCATGCCTAGCACATACGACAGCGACACCAGCAAAGCGCGGCCGCGCGTGACATGCTCACCCACCACGATTGACGACAGGATCGGCACCATGGGCAGCACGCACGGCGTAAAGGTCAGGAGCAAACCGAGGCCGAAGAACAGCGCGGCGATCACGCCGAGGTTGCGGCTGGCCAGCGCCCCGGCAATGCGGTCGTTCTCGTCGGCAGGCCCAGTCAGTTGGGCAGGGGAGGGGCCGGCAGATGCCGCCGCCCCGGCCGCGTCGCGGCTTTCGGTGCCCGGGCCGCTGCCAATGCTGCTGGAATCCGCCGGCGCCCGCTTGCCGAACAGCCCGTCGAGCACACCGCCGCCGACCTTGAAAACGCTCTCCATCGGGGGATAGCACAGGCCCTTGTCGGCACAGCCCTGGGAAGTCACCACCAGTGACCATTTGCCGTCCGCCGGCGCGGACGCCACCGGTACGCGGATAGTCACGCCACCATGGTAGGTTTCCATCTCCTTGCCGAAAGTCTCGTCGAACTTGACCTTGCCCGGCGGGAATACCGGAGCGCCAAGCTTGACGGAGGTCGGCTGCGCGGCGAAGGCAAAGCGCTCGCGGTAGAGGTAGTAGCCATCGGCTACATCGAAGCGCACTTCGACGGTCTGCGCGTCGACCTGCCGCGCCGCGAAACGGAAGGCTTGGTCCGGCGGCAGGAAGTCATCGTCGGCGGCATGCGCGGCGCCGCCGAGGCACAGCCACAATGCTGCGAGCAGCAAGATCAGGAGCCGCGCTGCGGCACTATGCCGCACCGACCCCGCTGCCGACCCGCAGTCCAAAGCGCCCGACATCACTCCGAAACCCATGCCCCATCCTTGAATTGTCATTCGTCGTATCCGTACCTCGAACGCCGCGCGGCGCCGGTTTCGGCCGCATCGCCCGCTAGCCGCCGAAGGACGGACATCCTTGCGCGTGCTTACGCGCTGTCATCGTCAGCGTCTGGCGTCCGCGTCTCCTGCGCCACCCACGCAAGGTAAGGCGCAAAGCCGGCCGCAACCGGCAATGCCACGATCTCCGGCACCTCATAGGGGTGCGCCAGGCGAATCGCGGCTTCAAGCGCCGTATAGCGATCCTGCGTAGTCTTGATCAGCAGCGGCCATTCCCGCGTGGTTTCGATCTCGCCGCGCCACCAGTACTCGGACTGACATGGCGCCAGCCGGTTCACACAAGCTGCCAGCCTGGATTCCAGCACTGCGCGGGTCATACGTGCGGCGGATTCGGCATCGGGCAACACCGTCATTACCAATAGCGTCTCGCTCATCGTGCTTTCCTCAAAAACCTGGCCCGGAAAGCAATCGAGCCAGGCATGCAGCCTGGCTCGATTGTAAGCGGTGTCCGCGCGGCTCGCCGCGACCAGTGGTCGCAAGCGGCCGGGACGATATCGACCTTATTCGCCTGCTTCTTCAGCCGGCGCTTCGGTGATTTCCGGACGATCCACCAGTTCGACCAGCGCCATCGGTGCGTTGTCGCCCTGACGGAAACCGAACTTCAGGATACGGGTGTAACCACCCGGGCGGGCGTTGTAACGCGGGCCCAGTTCGTTGAACAGCTTGGTAACCATGTCGCGGTCGCGCAGACGGGCGAAAGCCAGGCGGCGGTTGGCAACGGTGTCCTTCTTGGCCAGCGTGATGAGGGGCTCGACAACCTTGCGCAGTTCCTTGGCCTTGGGCAGGGTGGTCTTGATCAGCTCGTGCTGGAACAGCGAGTTGGACATGTTGCGCAGCATCGCGAGACGGTGCGACGAGGTGCGGTTCAGTTTCCGCAAACCATGACGGTGACGCATGATGATTCCTTTATTGCAATGTTTGACCAGCTCTTCTATCGCTCGGCCGGGATGCTCCCCGGTTCGGCGCGGGCCGGTAGTCTATTGGAGCGGCCGGCACATGCCGGTCGCCGGGATTACCGGCACGGCAACGGGACCAGCCCGCCGCCGCGCCAGGCAAATTACTTCTCCAGCCCTGCGGGCGGCCAGTTCTCGAGCTTCATGCCGAGGGTCAGGCCACGCGAAGCCAGCACTTCCTTGATTTCATTGAGCGACTTGCGACCCAGGTTCGGGGTCTTCAGCAGCTCGTTCTCGGTACGCTGGATCAGGTCGCCGATGTAGTAGATGTTTTCGGCCTTCAGGCAGTTGGCCGAACGCACCGTCAGCTCCAGGTCGTCCACCGGGCGCAGCAGGATCGGATCGATCTGCGGCGTACGGCTCGAAGCGGCTTCCGCCGACGACTCGGTACCTTCCAGCGCTGCGAACACCGACAACTGGTCAACCAGGATGCGCGCCGATTGACGAATCGCTTCCTCGGGCGAGATCACGCCGTCGGTTTCGATGTTCATCACCAGCTTGTCGAGATCGGTACGCTGTTCCACACGAGCCGATTCGACTGCGTACGAAACGCGGCGCACCGGCGAGAACGAAGCGTCCAGCACGATGCGGCCGATGACCTTGCCCGCTTCGTCGCCAAACTTGCGCACGTTGCCGGGGACATAACCACGGCCTTGTTCGACCTTGATCTGCATGTCCAGCTTGCCGCCGGCCGACAGGTGAGCGATCACGTGGCCGGGGTTGATGATCTCGACGTCGTGCGGCAGCTCGATATCGGCCGCGGTCACAACGCCTTCGCCTTCCTTGCGCAGCGACACCGTGACTTCGTCGCGGTTGTGCAGCTTGAAGACCACACCCTTCRGATTGAGCAGCAGGTTGACTACGTCTTCCTGAACGCCATCGATGGTGGAGTACTCGTGGACCACCCCAGCGATCGTGACTTCGGTCGGGGCATAACCGACCATCGACGACAGCAGCACGCGACGCAGGGCGTTACCGAGCGTATGGCCATAGCCACGCTCGAACGGCTCCATCACGACCTTGGCGTGATGGTCGCCGAGCGGCTCCACGGCAATAATTTTAGGCTTGAGTAGTGCTGTTTGCATTAGGTTGTCCTTTTCAATACCCTCGGCTCGTTACACCGATAAGGCTGACGTATGGAACCTGAAAATCCCATCGCACGATGGGCAATAAGCCCGACGCGCGGCAGCGCGTCGGGCTGAAAGTGAAGCTTGGCGGGAAACGCAAGCCCCTGGCCGTTCGATGGTGTCGGTCAGAATTCGTGTGATTAACGCGAATACAATTCGACGATCAGGCTTTCGTTGATGTCACCCGAGATATCGGCGCGATCCGGCACTTGCTTGAATGTGCCTTCGAACTTCTTCGCGTCCACGGCAACCCATGCCGGGAAACCCGATTGCTCAGCCAGCGACAGCGCTTCGGCGATACGGACTTGCTTCTTCGACTGCTCGCGGATGCTGATGACGTCACCAGCCTTGACTTGCGCCGACGGCACGTTCAGGGCTTGACCGTTCAGCAGGATCGCCTTGTGCGACACCAGCTGGCGCGCTTCAGCGCGGGTCGAGCCGAAGCCCATGCGGTACACGACGTTGTCCAGGCGCGATTCCAGCAGTTGCAGCAGCTTTTCACCGGTGTTGCCCTTGCGGCGGTCGGCTTCAGCGAAGTAGCGGCGGAACTGGCGCTCGAGTACGCCATAGATACGCTTGACCTTCTGCTTTTCACGCAGTTGGTTGCCATAGTCGGAGGTGCGTGCACCCGAGGTGCGGCCGTGCTGACCCGGCTTGCTGTCCAGCTTGCACTTGTCTGCAAGCGAGCGGCGTGCGCTCTTCAGGAACAGGTCAGTACCTTCACGGCGGGATAGTTTGGCCTTCGGGCCGATATAACGTGCCACTTTATCTTCCTTCCTGATCGATCGCRGCGCCTTGTTCGACGCGCCGCGAGTCCGCCTTCTCCGCCCCGGTTGATTGGGCGCATGAGTGGCAGACGGTGGGCTTATCCAGCGCGCTCCCATTCGGGCACGCGCAAAAGCATGACTAACTACTGCGCCAGGCGACCGACAACGACGTCGATCGCGCAAACGCAAAACGAAAACCTGCTGCAAACAGATGCAGCAGGTCAACGTGCAATGCTACCACACCGGGCTGCACACGGGGAAGACCCCGATTGCAGCCTGGGTATCACATCGGCACTTAGATCCGACGGCGCTTCGGCGGACGGCAGCCGTTGTGCGGCACCGGCGTCACGTCTTCGATGATCGAGATCTTGATGCCGAGCGCGTTCAGGGCGCGCACAGCCGATTCACGGCCAGGGCCGGGGCCCTTGATGCGCACGTCCAGGTTCTTGATACCCTGGTCTTGCGCCACGCGGCCGGCATTCTCGGCGGCGACCTGAGCTGCGAAGGGAGTCGACTTACGCGAACCMTTGAAGCCCTGGCCACCCGAGGTTGCCCACGCCAGAGCATTGCCCTGACGGTCGGTGATCGTGATGATGGTGTTGTTGAACGAAGCGTGGACGTGCGCAATGCCGTCGGCAACGTTCTTCTTGACCTTCTTACGCGCGCGCTGGGCGGCGTTATTCGGACCTTTTGCCATTAGTTTCTTCCTCTGCCTTCGGCTTTACTTCTTCAGAGCCACGCCGGCCTTACGCGGACCCTTGCGGGTACGGGCGTTGGTGCGGGTGCGCTGACCGCGCATCGGGAGACCCCTGCGGTGACGGACGCCACGATAGCAACCAAGGTCCATGAGACGCTTGATGTTCATCGTGGTTTCACGACGCAGGTCACCCTCAACCGTGGCCTTGGCTACTTCGTCACGAAGCTTTTCCAGGTCGCCGTCGGTCAGGTCCTTGACCTTCTTGTCAAAGGGAACGCCGGTGGCCACGCAAATCTTGCGGGCGCGCGAGCGGCCGATACCGTAAATAGCCGTCAGGCCGATCTCGGTATGCTTGTGGTTCGGGATGTTAACCCCTGCGATACGTGCCATTCGTCAATCCTCTTTACGATTAGCCTTGGCGTTGCTTGTGGCGGGGATCCGACGAGCAGATCACGCGCACGACACCGTTGCGCTTGATAACTTTGCAGTTGCGGCAAATGCGCTTAACAGAAGCCAGCACTTTCATGATTTTCCTCTTCCTTCAATTCCTGTTCGCTTCACTTCGTCCGAAAGACGATGCGCGCGCGTGACAGATCATATGGAGTCAGTTCAACCGTCACCCGATCACCCGGAAGAATCCGGATGTAGTTCATTCGCATCTTGCCGGAGATATGGCCCAACACTACATGGCCATTTTCCAGTTTGACGCGGAACGTCGCGTTAGGGAGGTTTTCCAGGACCTCCCCCTGCATCTGGATGACGTCGTCTTTTGCCATACCTAGCCTGTACCGACCCGGCTTCAGCGCAAGGTCAGATTACCCTTGAAATTCGCTTTCTTCAGCAGGGACTCATATTGCTGCGACATGACATAGGACTGAACCTGGGCCATGAAGTCCATCGTGACGACCACGATGATCAGCAACGAGGTTCCGCCAAAATAGAACGGAACGTTCCAGCGCAGTACCAGGAATTCCGGCAACAGGCAGACCAGTGTGATGTAGATCGCACCAGCCAGCGTCAGACGGACAAGAATCTTGTCGATGTAGCGCGTCGTCTGCTCGCCCGGACGAATGCCCGGAATGAAGGCACCGCTTTTCTTCAGGTTGTCTGCGACTTCCCGGCTGTTGTACACAAGAGCCGTATAGAAGAAGCAGAAAAATATAATTGCAGCAGCGTACAGCAGGATGTAGACCGGCTGTCCCGGCGAAAGCGTCGCAGCCAGGTCCTTGATGAACCGGCCGGCAGCGCTCGTCGAGTCAGACGTGAACCAGCCCGCGATGGTCGCCGGGAACAGGATGATCGACGATGCGAAGATCGGCGGAATCACCCCTGCCATGTTCAGCTTCAGCGGCAGGTGCGACGACTGGCCGCCATACACCTTGTTGCCGACCTGACGCTTGGCATAGTTCACCAGGATCTTGCGCTGGCCACGCTCGACAAACACCACGGCGAAGGTCACCCCGGCGATGATTGCAACGATCAGGATCGATGCAATGATGCTCATGGAACCGGTGCGAACCAGCTCGAAGAGCCCGCCGATCGCGTTGGGCAAGCCCGCCGCGATACCGCCGAAGATGATGATCGAGATACCGTTGCCCAGACCACGCTCGGTGATCTGCTCACCCAGCCACATCAGGAACATCGTACCGGTCACCAGCGTGATCACCGCCGTAGCCCGGAACATCAGGCCCGGATCGATCACCAGCCCCGGCTGAGATTCCAGCGCGACTGCGATCGACAGCGCCTGGAAGGTGGCCAGGACCACCGTGCCGTAGCGCGTGTACTGCGTGATCTTGCGTTGACCCGCCTGCCCTTCCTTCTTCAGCGATTCCAGCTGCGGCAGCACGATCGTCAGCAATTGCATGATGATCGACGCCGAGATGTACGGCATGATGCCGAGCGCGAAGACGGTAAAGCGCGACAGCGCACCGCCCGAGAACAGGTTGAACATCCCGAGGATGCCACCCGACTGACTCTGGAAAAGCTTCGCAAGCTGTTCAGGATCGATTCCCGGCACCGGAATATGCGCTCCGATGCGGTACACGATCAAGGCCAGCACCAGGAACATCAGCCGGCGCTTTAGGTCGCCGTACTTCGCCGTGTTCTTGGCTTGCGTGCTTGCATTGGGTTTCGCCGTGGCCAAACGATGCTCCGACTGTGACTCGCCTATGCTGCGAAATCTGCTGCTAAATTACGCCGCGATCTGACCGCCGGCGGCTTCGATCGCAGCCTTGGCACCAGCGGTGGCGCCCAGACCCTTGATCGTAACCTTGCGGGTCAGCTCACCAGCCTTGATGACCTTGGCGCTCTTGGCCAGCTCAGCCACCAGGCCAGCTTGCTTCAGAACCAGCAGGTCCACCTCGGTGGCTTCCAGGCGCTCGATATCACGCAGGGTCACTTCGGCGTTGAAGGCCTTCGTCAGCGACGTGAAGCCACGCTTCGGCAGGCGACGATACAGCGGCATTTGACCGCCTTCGAAGCCGACCTTGTGGAAGCCGCCCGAACGCGACTTCTGACCCTTGTGACCACGGCCGGCAGTCTTGCCCAGGCCGGAGCCGATACCGCGGCCGACGCGACGCTTGGCGTGCTTCGAACCGTCAGCCGGTTTGAGGTTGTTGAGTTGCATCTTGCTCTCCGTGTCCCGGGACTCAGGCCAGAACCTTGACCAGGTACGAGACCTTGTTGATCATGCCGCGCACGGCAGGCGTGTCCTGCAGTTCCGACACCGAATTGATACGGCGCAGGCCCAGGCCACGGACGGTGGCGCGATGATCCTCGCGCGTGCCGATCAGGCTGCGCACGAGTTGCACTTTTACGGTTTGTTGCGACATTTCGTCCGACTCCTTAACCGAGGATGTCTTCAACAGACTTGCCACGCTTTGCGGCGATCTCGCCCGGCGTGCTCATCTTTTGAAGACCGTCCAGCGTGGCGCGAACCATGTTGTACGGATTGGTCGAGCCGTGCGACTTGGTCACGACGTTGGTCACGCCCATCACTTCGAAAATCGCGCGCATCGGGCCACCAGCGATCACGCCGGTACCTTCCTTGGCGGGCATCATCAGCACCTTGGCGGCGCCGTGCTTGCCAACGACTTCGTGTTGCAGCGTGCCGTTCTTCAGCGAGACCTTGACCATCTTGCGACGGGCTTCGTCCATTGCCTTCTGAACTGCAACCGGCACTTCCTTAGCCTTGCCCTTGCCCATGCCGATGCGGCCATCGCCGTCACCAACCACGGTCAGCGCAGCGAAACCGAGAATCCGGCCACCCTTCACCACCTTGGTGACGCGGTTGACCGAGATCATCTTCTCGCGGAGGCCGTCGTCGCGTTCGTCCTGCTGGACTTTTGCTTGCATTTTTGCCATGACGTATCTCTCTATGTGCGCTTAGAACTTAAGGCCGGCTTCGCGTGCTGYGTCAGCCAGTGCCTTCACGCGACCATGGAAGCGGAAGCCGCCGCGATCGAACGCAACGGTTTCCACGCCAGCTGCCTTCGCCTTTTCGGCGATGCGCTTGCCAATCAGGGTCGCGGCGGCGGCGGTAGCACCGCTGCCAGTCAGTTCCTTGCGCACTTCTGCCTCGACGGTCGAAGCCGATGCCAGCACTTGCGTGCCGCACGGCGAGTAGACCTGGGCGTAAATATGCGAATTCGTACGGAACACGGTCAGACGGTTGATCTTCAACTCCGCGATTTTGGCGCGGGTCTGACGTGCACGGCGCAAACGAGCGTCTTTCTTGTTCATGATTGCACCCCTTACTTCTTCTTGGTTTCCTTCAGGATGACGCGCTCGTCCGAGTAGCGAACGCCCTTGCCCTTATAGGGCTCAGGCGGACGGTACGCGCGGACTTCCGCAGCCACCTGACCGACTTTCTGCTTGTCCGCACCCTTGATGATGATCTCGGTCTGCGTGGGCGTTGTCGCCGTCACGCCTTCCGGCATCGCATGGATCACGTCGTGCGAGAAACCAAGCTGGAGCTTCAGCGCAGTACCTTGCAGCTGGGCACGATAGCCCACGCCGACCAGGTTAAGCTTGCGCTCGAAACCGGCGGTTACACCCTTGACCATATTGGCCACCAGGGCGCGCATGGTGCCCTGCAGTGCGTTTGCTTCGCGCGATTCATCGACCGGAGCGAAGGTCAGCGTGTCGTTTTCGACATTGACCTTGACCAGGCTGTGAATCGGCTGCGTCAGCGTGCCGAGCGGGCCCTTAACGGAGAGCACGCCAGCCGCCACATTGACTTCCGCGCCTTTGGGCAGCGCGATGGGAGCCTTACCTACACGGGACATGGTCTACTCCTTACGCGACGTAGCAAAGAACTTCGCCGCCCACGCCAGTGGCACGTGCCTTGCGGTCGGTCATCAGACCCTGGGGGGTCGAGATGATTGCGACRCCGAGGCCGTTCATCACTTGGGGGATGTCGCTGCGGCCCTTGTACACGCGCAGACCAGGCTTCGAGACGCGTTCAATGCGCTCGATGACCGGACGGCCGGCGTAGTACTTCAGACCGATGCTCAGTTGTGCCTTGCCGCCTTCTTCTTTCACGGCGTAGTCGTCGATGTAGCCTTCGTCCTTAAGGACCTTGGCGATTGCCACTTTCAGCTTCGACGACGGCATGACAACCGACACTTTCTGCACGCCTTGGGCGTTGCGGATGCGCGTCAGCATATCGGCGATAGGATCGCTCATGCTCATACTGTTTCTCCTGTAGCCTGTGCGTAATTACCAGCTGGCTTTCGTCAGACCCGGGATTTCGCCACGGAAGGCGATTTCACGGATCTTATTACGCGCCAGGYCAAACTTGCGGAAGGTACCGCGGGGACGACCGGTGATCGCGCAGCGGTTACGCTGGCGAGTCGGGTTAGCGTTGCGCGGGAGCTGTTGCAGCTCGAGACGCGCGCTATAACGCTCTTCTTCCGACTTTTCCTGGTCGTCGATAATGGCCTTGAGGGTTGCACGCTTGTCGGCATACTTTGCCACGAGCCTAGCGCGCTTCTTCTCACGTTCAATCAGAGCCAATTTAGCCACGGTTACCCCTTAATTACGGAACGGGAACTTGAATGCTGCGAGGAGCGCCTTGGCTTCCTCGTCATTCTTCGCCGTCGTCGTGATGCTGATGTTCAGACCACGCAATGCGTCGATCTTGTCGTACTCGATTTCGGGGAAAATGATCTGCTCTTTCACACCGATGTTGTAGTTACCACGACCATCGAACGAGCGGCCCGACACGCCACGGAAGTCACGCACGCGGGGCAGAGCCACGGTCACGAGACGATCGAGGAATTCGAACATGCGTTCGCCGCGCAGCGTCACCATCGCGCCGATGGGATAGCCCTGGCGGATCTTGAAGCCGGCGATTGCCTTCTTGGCCTTGGTCACCACCGGCTTTTGACCGGCGATCTTGGTCAGGTCGCCCACGGCCAGCTCAATGACCTTCTTGTCATTGATGGCTTCGCCAAGGCCCATGTTCAGGGTGATCTTGGTGATGCGCGRCACTTCCATGACCGACTTGAAGCCGAACTGCTCGATCAGCTTCGGAACAACCTGTTCTTTGTAAAACTCTTGCAGACGTGCTGTCATGCTCAACTCCTCTTCGTGCCCAGAATCAAGCTGCCACGACGGCACCGGTGGTCTTCAGCACGCGCACGCGCTTGCCGTCTTCCACCTTGATACCGACGCGCGACGGCTTGCCATTGGCATCCACGAGCGCAACGTTAGAAATATGCAACGGCATGACTTTGTCGATGACGCCACCAGTGGTGCCCAGCATCGGGTTCGGACGTGCGTGCTTCTTGGCAACGTTGACGCCTTCCACCACGACCTTGTCGCCGAGCATGGCTTGCACGGTGCCGCGCTTGCCCTTGTCTTTGCCGGTCAGGACGATGACTTCGTCGCCTTTACGAATCTTGTTCATGGCGGCTCCTTACAGCACTTCYGGSGCSARCGACACGATCTTCATGAASYKCTCGGTACGSAGTTCACGAGTCACCGGCCCGAAAATACGGGTGCCGATCGGCTCGAGCTTGGTGTTCAGCAAGACAGCGGCATTGCTGTCGAACTTGACGAGCGACCCATCAGCGCGACGCACGCCCTTGGCGGTACGCACGACGACGGCGTTGTAAATATCGCCYTTCTTSACGCGWCCGCGCGGCGCTGCGTCCTTGACGGTCACCTTGATGATGTCGCCCACGCTCGCATAGCGGCGCTTGGACCCACCCAGCACTTTGATGCACAGCACTTCGCGCGCACCAGTGTTATCGGCTACTTCGAGCCGGCTTTCTGTCTGAATCATGGTGTTATCTTCCCAACTTAATCCACCGGGCAACGCCCGCCGGTCAGTCTTGGTCCCGTCAGCCCCTGGCTTTGCGCCAGCAACCGTTTGGGTTGATCAACTTTGAAGTCGGTAGTTACCAGGCGGCCTGAACATGGTTAATCAGGAGCCGCTCGGCCAGGTTCGCTTCATCGACTCGCCGGGGTGATACAACTAAGGCGAATGCAACAAAGCGGAAGTCCAGGATTATAGCACATAACCCTGGACTCGCAAGCCAACCTAAAACCGTGTGGTTTTTTAGATGACGCGCGCAGCTTCGACCAGACGGGAAACCACCCAGGACTTGGTCCGCGACAGCGGACGCGTTTCCTGGATCTCGACCTTGTCGCCTTCCTTGTACTGGTTGGCTTCGTCGTGTGCGTGGTACTTCTTGGAACGCAGCACGTACTTGCCGTACAGAGGATGCTTGACGCGGTTTTCGATCAGGACCGTGACGGTCTTGTCCATCTTGTCGCTAACTACCCGGCCGACCAAAGTACGGCGAAGCGACGATTCCGTTTGTGCAGTTTCAGTCATTTCGTGGTCGCCTTTTCGTTCAGCACGGTTTGCACCMGCGCGATGTCCTTGCGCACCTTCTTCAGCTGGCTGGTGTTCTGCAGCTGTTGGGTGGCCTTTTGCATGCGCAGGCTAAATTGGGCCTTCAGCAGCTCGGAGAGCTCCTGGTTCAGCCCGGCGGCATCTTTGCCGCGAAGTTCGGATGCTTTCATCCCTGCTCTCCTTACGTCCCGACCTGGCGCACCACGAAATTGGTGGCGATCGGCAGCTTGGCGGCCGCGAGGCGGAACGCCTCACGAGCCAGCTCTTCCGTCACGCCATCCATTTCGTACAGCATCTTGCCCGGCTGGATTTCTGCCACGTAGTATTCCGGATTACCCTTACCGTTACCCATACGGACTTCGGCGGGCTTCTTCGAGATCGGCTTGTCCGGGAAAATCCGGATCCAGATGCGGCCGCCACGCTTGATGTGACGGGTCATCGCACGACGTGCCGACTCGATCTGACGAGCCGTCAGACGACCACGGCCCATCGCCTTCAGGCCGAATTCGCCGAAAGACACGGCGTTGCCACGGGTAGCCTTACCCGTGTTGCGGCCTTTCTGCTCCTTGCGGTATTTTCTGCGCTTAGGTTGCAGCATCGTTATTCTCCACTCTTCGCATCTGCGCCAGGAGCGCGGCGACCTGCACCGGCACCCGCGCCACCGCGGCGATTGCCACCCGGACGGCCGCCTTCGCCTTCACGGCGACGACCATCAGGACGACCACCCGGGCGACGACGACGCTCGTCTTGCGGCTCTTCCACCACCGGCGCATCGTTGCGGCCGAGGTGATCACCCTTGTAGACCCACACCTTGACACCGATGATGCCGTAGGTGGTTTCTGCTTCGGAGAAGCCGTAGTCGATGTCGGCGCGCAGGGTGTGCAGGGGCACACGGCCTTCGCGATACCACTCGGTACGAGCGATTTCGATGCCGTTCAGACGACCGGCGCTCATGATCTTGATGCCCTGGGCACCGAGGCGCATCGCATTCTGCATCGCGCGCTTCATTGCGCGGCGGAACATGATACGGCGCTCGAGCTGCTGGGTGATCGAATCGGCGATCAGCTGCGCATCGGTTTCCGGCTTGCGGATTTCCTCGATGTTCACGTGCACGGGCACACCCATGCGGCGTTGCAGCTCGGCCTTGAGCAGTTCGATGTCCTCACCCTTCTTGCCGATCACCACGCCCGGACGCGAGCTATAAATGGTGAGACGTGCATTGCGGGCGGGGCGCTCGATCACGACGCGGCCTACCGAAGCGTTCTTGAGCTTCTTCTTCAGAAACTCGCGAACTTCGATGTCTTCCTTCAGCATGCCGGCGAACTTCGTGTTGTTGGCGTACCAACGCGAAGCCCAGTTACGGCTGACGGCCAGACGGAAGCCAGTCGGATGAATCTTCTGTCCCATCGTGACTCCTTAGTTGCCGAGCGTCACAGTGATGTGACAAGTTTGTTTCTCGATGCGGTTGCCGCGGCCCTTTGCTCGTGCCGTGAAACGCTTGAGCGAGGTTGCCTTGTCGACGAAGATGGTCTTGACCTTCAATTCGTCGATGTCGGCGCCTTCGTTATGCTCGGCGTTGGCGATGGCCGATTCGACCACCTTCTTCACGATGACGGCAGCCTTTTTCGGGCTGAACGTCAGAACGTTGAGCGCGCGCTCGATCGGCAGACCGCGGATCTGGTCAGCGACCAGGCGCGTTTTCTGGGCGGAGATGCGGGCACCGCGATGAATCGCTTTCACTTCCATGATGGCACCTTACCTCTTCGCTTTCTTGTCAGCCGCGTGGCCCTTGAACGTACGCGTGAGCGCAAATTCACCGAGCTTGTGGCCAACCATGTTTTCCGAAACATACACCGGCACGTGTTGACGGCCGTTGTGTACGGCGATCGTCAGGCCGATGAAGTCCGGCAGAATGGTCGAGCGACGCGACCAAGTCTTGATGGGCTTCTTGTCCTTGCCGCCTGCAGCTGCTTCCACCTTTTTCAGCAGGTGGGCGTCACAGAACGGACCCTTTTTTGCGGAACGTGTCATGTCTAGGCTCCTACCTACCGATTAACGCTTGTGGCGGCGCTGCACGATCATGCTGGCAGTGCGCTTGTTGCTGCGGGTACGGTAACCCTTAGCCGGGGTACCCCACGGCGAAACGGGGTCACGACCTGCGGCGGTCTTGCCTTCACCACCAC
>NZ_JBFTLX010000017.1:0-52443 GCF_056396665.1 Cupriavidus sp. 05T313
GGCGCAGATCGCGCCGCCGCCCTCTGCCTGAATCCAGCCCGCCAGCCACGGAGCCCGTATGCCACGCCACCATTCCCAAGATCCTTCCGCCTCCGCCACGCGCCGGGCCGCGCGCTCGTGGCGGGCAGCCGCGCCGGCTGCGGTCATCGGCGCCGCGTTGCTGAGTGCCTGCAGCGAAAAGGCGCCGCCTTCATGGCAAGGCTATGTGGAAGGCGAATTCGTCAGCGTGGCCTCGCCCTTCGCCGGGCGCCTGGACCGGCTCTCGGTCCAGCGCGGCCAGCAGGTCGCCAGCGGCGCGCCGTTGTTCGCGCTGGAAGCCGAGGACGAACGCGCGGCGCGCCAGCAGGCCGAGGAGCAGATGCGCGCGGCAGAGTCGCAGCTGGCCGACCTGCAAACCGGCAAGCGCGTGCCCGAAGTGGACGTGAGCCGCGCGCAGCTCGCGCAGGCTCAGGCCGCCGCGGCACGCAGCGCCGCGCAGCGCAAGCGCGACGAGGCGCAGTACGCCATCGGCGGGATCGCGCTGGCGCAACTGGAAGACAGCCGCGCCACCGCCGCGACCGATGCCGCCCGCGTGCGCGAACTGCAGCGCGATATCGACGTGGCCCTGCTGCCGGGACGTACCGCCCAGCAGGCCGCGCAGCAAGCCCAGGTGGCCGCCGCGCGCGCTGCGCTAGCGCAGGCCGAGTGGAAGCTGTCGCGCAAGACCGTGGGCGCGACGCAGGCCGGGCTGGTCTACGACACGCCCTTCCGCCTGGGCGACTGGGTGCCCGCCGGCAGCCCGGTGGTGCGGCTGCTGCCGCCGGGCAACGTGAAGGTGCGCTTCTACGTGCCGGAGACGGTGGTCGGCGCCCTCAAGCAGGGCGAGACGGTGCGCGTGCGCTGCGATGGCTGCGCCGCGCCCGTCGCGGCCACCATCAGCTACATCGCCAACCAGGCCGAATACACGCCGCCGGTGATCTACAGCAACGAAACACGCCGCAAGCTGGTGTTCCTGGTGGAAGCACGTCCCGCGCCGGCCGATGCGCCGAAGCTCCATCCGGGCCAGCCGGTCGAGGTGGCAAGGCCATGAGCGCGCCCCTTGCCGACACCGCACCGCGCAACGGCCAGCCCGGTGAAACAACCGGCCTGGCCATTGACGTGCACGACATCAACAAGCACTACGGCGACAAGCACGTGGTCAACAACCTCAGCCTGCAGGTGGCGCGCGGCGAGATCTTCGGCTTCCTCGGCCCCAACGGCAGCGGCAAGACCACCTCGATCCGCATGATGTGCGGGCTGCTGACGCCGGACTCCGGCTCCGGCACCTGCCTGGGGTACGACATCCTGCGCGAGACCGCCGAGATCAAGCGGCGCGTGGGCTATATGACGCAGAAGTTCTCCTACTGGGACGATCTCTCCATCCGCGAGAACCTGGATTTCGTGGCGCGCGTGTACGGCATGCCAGGGCGCCGCGAGGTCGTGGACCGGGCACTCGAAGACCTCGGCCTCGCCAGCCGCGCGCAGCAACTGGCCGGCTCGCTTTCGGGCGGCTGGWAGCAGCGCCTGGCGCTGGCCGCCTGCCTGTTGCACGAGCCCGAACTGCTGCTGCTCGACGAACCCACCGCCGGGGTCGACCCCAAGGCGCGCCGCGATTTCTGGGCGCAACTGCACCAGCTCGCAGCCCGCGGCATCTCGGTCCTCGTCAGCACGCATTACATGGACGAGGCCGAGCGCTGCCACAAGCTGGCCTACATCGCCTACGGCAAACTGCTGGCGCAGGGCACGGCCAATGAAGTGGTCGCCAGCCAGAAGCTGGTCACCTGGAGCGTGCTGGGCGAACAGCTCTCCGCGCTGTCGGAACAGTTGCAGGGCGCGCCCGGCGTGGAGCAAACCGTGGTGTTCGGCAGCGCGCTGCATGTCACCGGGCACGACGCGCCGGCGCTTGAAGCCACGCTGCGCCGCATCGCCGGCCCGCAGCACCGGATCGAGCCGATCGAAACCAGCCTGGAAGATGTCTTCATCCACATGATGAGCCAGGCCGAGGACAACATGCGCGTCGCCGGCCAGGGCAGCCGCAAGGAGGCCAGGACATGAAGCGCGGCAATGCAAGCAACGTGCGCGCCGGCAACGGCGACCGCTTCTCGTTCTCCCTGGACCGCTGGTGGAGCATCGTGCTSAAGGARTTCCTGCARCTGCGSCGCGACCGCGTGACCTTCGGCATGATCGTCGGGCTGCCGATCATCCAGCTGATGTTGTTCGGCTTCGCCATCAACAGCGATCCGCGCCACATGGCCACCGCGGTGATCGCCGCGGACCAGAGCGAGTTCACCCGCACCTTCGTCGCCGCCATGCAGACGTCCACCTACTTCGACGTGGTGCGCACCCTGCCCGACGAAGCCGCCGGGCGCGAGGCGCTGATGAAGGGCGAGGTGCAGTTCGTGCTCAGCATCCCGGCCGATTTCACCAGCCGGCTGCTGCGCGGCGAGCGTCCCTCGTTGCTGGTCGAGGCGGACGCCACCGATCCTTCCGCCACCGGCATGGCCATCTCCGCGCTGTCGCAGCTGCCGCTCTCGGTGGCGGACAGGGACCTGCAGGGCGCGCTGGCGCACCTGGCAGGCGGCAAGCCGCCCTTCGACGTGCAGGTGCAGCGGCTCTACAACCCGGAAGGCCTCACGCAGTACAACATCATCCCCGGCCTGATGGGGGTGATCCTGACCATGACGATGGTCATGATGACGGGCCTGGCGATGACCCGCGAGCGCGAGCGCGGCACCATGGAGAACCTGCTGGCCACGCCGGTCAGGCCGCTCGAGGTGATCACCGGCAAGATCATCCCCTACATCTTCATCGGCCTGATCCAGTCCACCATCATCCTGCTGGCCGCGCGCTGGGTATTTGGCGTGCCCTTCGTCGGCTCGGTGGTAGCGGTCTACCTGTCGGCGCTGCTCTTTATCGCCGCCAACCTGACGGTGGGCATCACCCTCTCCTCGCTGGCGCAGAACCAGTTGCAGGCGGTCCAGCTGACCTTCTTCTACTTCCTGCCGAACATCCTGCTGTCGGGCTTCATGTTCCCCTTCCAGGGCATGCCGCGCTGGGCGCAGGTCATCGGCAACGTATTGCCGATGACCTACTTCAACCGCCTGGTCCGCGGCATCCTGCTCAAGGGCAACGGCTGGACCGAGCTATGGCCGAACGTGTGGCCGATGGCGCTGTTCACGCTAGTCGTCATGACCATTGCGGTGCGTTTCTATCGCCGCACGCTCGATTGAGGGAGCCTGCCATGCAAGCCTCGCCACAACGCCGGATCACCTCGCACCGCACGGCCCTCGCCATGCTGGCGGCGGCCGCACTGACGGCCTGCGCGGTCGGCCCCGATTTCACCGTGCCGGCCGCGCCCGCGGTGCCGGCTTACACCGCCGGCACGCAACCGGAGCGCACCAGCGCCGCCGACGTGCCGCACGGCCAGGCGCAGGTGCTGGAGAGTGGCGGCGACGTGCCGGCGCAATGGTGGGCGCTGTTCCGCAGCCCGGCGCTGGACCGCACGATCCGCGCGGCGCTGGACGCCAGCCCGACGCTGGCGCAGGCACAGGCCCGCATCGAGCAGGCGCGCCAGGAGCTGGCGGCCACCACCGGCGCGCGCTTGCTGCCGCGCGTGGACGCCAGGCTGAACACTACCCGCGAGCAGGTCAATTTCAACTCGCTGGGCATTACCGCCTTTCCCAGTCCGGGGCCGTTCACGCTGTATGGCGCCAGCGTGGAAATCTCCTACACGCTCGACCTGTTCGGCGGCCAGCGGCGCGAGCTGGAGGGCTTGCGCGCGGCGGTGGACTACCAGCGTTTCGAACTGGAAGCCGCGCGCCTGACGCTGGCCGGCAACGTGGCCACCGCCGCGATCCGCGAGGCCGGCTTGCGCGCGCAGATCGCCGACACCGAGGCCATCGTGCGGGCCCAGCAGCGCCAGCTCGATATTGCGGGGCAGCGCCTGCGCGCCGGCGGCGTGGCGGAGGTCGACGTGCAGCGCCAGCGCAACGAACTGGCGCAGAGCCAGGCCCTGCTGCCAGGCCTCGCGCAACAACTCGCGGCCACGCGCCACCAGCTTGCGGTGTACCTGGGACAGGCGCCGGCCAGTGCCGACCTGCCCGAATTCCGCCTGGCCGATCTCACGCTGCCCGCCACGCTGCCGCTCAGCCTGCCCTCCACGATGGCGCAACGGCGCCCCGACATCCGCGCGGCCGAAGCGCTGCTGCACCAGGCATCGGCAAACATCGGCGTGGCCACGGCGCAGCTCTATCCGCAGCTGACGCTATCCGGCAACGCCGGTTCGCAGTCCCTGTCCGCGCGCGACCTGTTCGGCAGCCTCAACGTGTGGTCGCTGGCCGCGGGGCTGGTGCAGCCGGTGTTCCGCGGCGGCGAGCTGGTGGCGCGCAAGCGCGCCGCCGAGGCCGCCTACGAGCAATCGCTGGCGGCCTACCAGCAAACGGTGCTGACGGGCCTGCGCGAAGTGGCCGATGCACTGCGCGCGCTGGAAGCGGATGCGAACACGCTGCAAGCACGCGCCGACAGCGCCAGGCAGGCGGCCGATACGCTTGCCGTGGTGTCGGGCCAGTATCGTCTTGGCGGAGTCAGCCAGCTTGCCGTGCTCGATGCCGAACGGCAATACCGGCAGGCTGCGCTCGCCCTGGCGCAGGCCACCGCAAGCCGTTTCACCGATTCCGCGGCGCTGCTGCAGGCACTGGGCGGCGGCTGGTGGCAACCGCAGGAGTCAGCCGCGCGATAGTCGACGCCCGGTGGCGCCCGCGAGAAGGAGCGTGGCAGATCGCTTCGCGCCGGGTTGGCGGATCGTGCCCGCAACCACGCCATATCGCGGCGAAGCCGCTCAGCGTCCCAGGAACCCGCGCAACCGCCGCACGCCTTCGTCCAGCCGCGCCGGATCGCAGGCATAGCACCAGCGCACAAACCCCTCCCCCTCCTCGCCGAACGCACTCCCCGGCGCCAGTCCCRGCCGAGCCTCGCGCACCAGCTGTTTGCACAACGCAAGACTGTCACCCGCGCCCGCAAGCCGGAAGAACACATACATCGCCCCTTCCGGCGCATGCACATCCACGCCCGGCACGGCCGCCAGCGCACCCACCAGGTGATCGCGCGCCGCGCGCAGCCGCCCGACCAGTTCGCGGGTGAAAGCCTCGCCCTCGCGCACCGCCACGATGCCGGCTTCCTGCACGAAGGAAGGCGCGCACGACGTGTTGTACTCGACCAGCTTGCCGAGATCGTCGGTCAGCGCCGCCGGCAGCACCATCCAGCCCAGGCGCCAGCCGGTCATCAGCCACGCCTTGGAGAAGGAGTTCACGCAGATCACCCGCTCGTCGCGGCTGGCGATATCCAGGAAGGACGGCGCGACGGCGCCATCGCCGGTACCGTAGTACAGCCGCTCATAGACTTCATCCGCAATGATCCAGATGCCGTGGCGGCGGCAATGCGCCAGCACCGCTTGCTGGTCCGCGCGCGACATCACCCAGCCGGTGGGATTGTTGGGCGAGTTGATCATCAACAGGCGCGTTTCGGGCGTCAGCGCGGCCAGCAGCTTGTCGAGGTCCAGGGTCCAGCCATGCGCGCCGTAATCGAGCGAGACGGTTTCCACCTCGGCGCCGAGAATCTTGGGAATCTCCACCAGGTTGGGCCAGAGCGGCGTGACCGCAACGGCGCGGTCGCCGGGCCCGGCCACCAGTTGTGCCGCCAGCATCAGCGCGTTGACACCCGCGCTGGTGACCACCACGTTATCGGGCGCCGTCGCACCATGCAGCGCACTGACGTACTCGGCCAGCGCGCCGCGCAGCGGGGCGATGCCGAGATTGTGCGTGTAGAAGGTGGCGCCCCCGGCCAGCGCATGGCTAGCGGCATCGCGGATAAAGGCGGGCGTGATCTGGTCGGATTCGCCGAACCAGAAGGGCAGCACATCGGGCAGGCCGATGCCTGCGTTAGCCACCTCGCGGATGCGCGAAGCGCGCAGGTCATGGACGGTGGCGCGGGCTGCGGCCGGGGCGGGCACAAAGCCGGTCGGGCTGACGGACATCTGGACTCCTGGTGGTGTGGGGGTCATGCCGGTCCGGATGCCGTGAGAGTCGGCCCGATTTGCGGCAGGTGAGAAAGCGTACCGCAAAGGCACCCTTGCGGGTCAATGCCGCGACTGACCACGCCTGCATCCGACGCCACCGCGCCGATCACCGGACATTTGCGTCATATCGAAGGTTCGCCCGACCTGACCGTGCGCCATGGCATCCTTGCCAGGGGCTGAGCACGGCGCTGGCGTGGCATGCGATGCGCGGCATCGCAGCACCGGAGCGGACCGGGAGCCGCCCTCTAGCGGCCCGGATCGTCCTGCTGCTGCCAGCCGGGTTTCATGCGCAGGCCGAAGCTGCTGCGCGGCTGCACGTCGCGCTCGGGGCGCAGTGCGTATTGGTCGTGATTGACTGACGGCGCGTTGGCGGCTTGCTGGGCGGCCTGCGATGTCGGCGTGCGGCCGGCGCGCGTGCCGGCCTTGGCCGGCGCGCGCACGCCGCTTGCGTCCGACGCGGCGGCGGGTGCCGCCAGCAGGGCCGGACTGGCCAGGCCGAGCCATAACGCCGCCAGGATGGGAGAAAGAGTCTTTTCGATCACGCTGTCACACGGCGGCGACGCATGGTCTGCCCGGCCGCCCCGACTCATGGGCGAACGGCAGGACCGGCGGCGGCCACCAGTTGCTGAATCCGTCATTGTCTCAGCTACCGGGGCCGCCGGGTGAAAACCGCCCGCGGCCTCGCTTTCCGGCAGGCCGGCGAGAGCCGGCCTGGCCATCTTGCGCCACCGGACGCCTCAGGCCGCCGCCTTGCCGGCCGGCTTGCCACGCGCCAGCACCGGCGCCAGCGCCGCGCCGGTATGGCTGGCCCGCACCCGCACCAGCCCCTCCGGGTCGGTAGCCGCGACGATGCCGCCGCCAGCCACCCCGCCTTCGGGRCCCAGGTCGAGGATCCAGTCGGCTTCCGCGATCACATCGAGGTCGTGCTCGATCACCACCACGCTGTGGCCACCGTCCGCCAGCCGGTGCAGCACGCGGATCAGCTTGGCCACGTCGGCCATATGCAGTCCGACAGTCGGCTCGTCCAGCACGTACAGGGTGTGCGGCGCCTGCTGCCCGCGCCGCGTGATGTCGTCGCGCACCTTGGACAGCTCGGTCACCAGCTTGATGCGCTGCGCCTCCCCGCCGGACAGCGTGGGCGACGGCTGGCCCAGCGTCAGGTAGCCCAGGCCCACATCCTTCATCAGCTGCAGCGGGTGCGCGATATTGGACATGGCGGAGAAGAACGCCACCGCCTCGTCGATCTCCATCGTCAGCACGTCGCCGATGTTCTTGCCGCGCCAGGTGACCGCCAGCGTTTCCGGGTTGAAGCGCTGGCCRTGGCAGACGTCGCAMWGCACCTTCACATCGGGCAGGAAGCTCATGCCGATGGTGCGCACGCCCTGGCCTTCGCAGGCCGGGCAGCGGCCGTCGCCGGTGTTGAAGGAAAAGCGCGAGGCGGAATAGCCGCGCGCCTTGGCTTCCAGCGTCTGCGCGAACAGCTTGCGGATGGTGTCCCACACGCCGATGTACGTGGCCGGGCAAGAGCGCGGCGTCTTGCCGATCGGGGTCTGGTCGACTTCCAGCACGCGGTCGATGCTCTCAAAGCCGGTGATGCTGTCGCAGCCCTGCCAGTCGTGCGTGACCYCCAGCTTGCGGCGCGGCTCGGGGCGTGCCGTGGCCTGCGAGCGCGCGGGCGCCTCGCTGCCGGCCGCCTTGCGCGCGCGCCGCGTGGCCGGCGACGACATGACCGAACGGCCCACCGCGTCGAGCAAGTTGGCCATCAGCACATCGCGCGCCAGCGTGGACTTGCCCGAACCGCTGACGCCGGTGATGGCCACCAGCCTCCCCAGCGGGATGCTGGCGGTGACGTTGCGCAGGTTGTGCAGCTTGGCGCCATGCACGGTCAGCCAGCGCCCGGGCACGGCCTCGCTGCCCTTGCCCTCCGGCTTCACCGCGCGGCGCGGCTGCAGCGGATGCAGGATCGGCCGGGCCAGGAACTGGCCGGTCAGCGAGTCCGGGCTGGCCGACAGCGCGGCCACGCCGCCCTCCGCCACCAGCGTGCCGCCGCGCTTGCCGGCGCCGGGGCCGATGTCGATGATGTGGTCGGCGCGGCGGATGGTGTCCTCGTCATGCTCCACCACCACCAGCGTATTGCCCTTCTCGCCGAGCTTGCGCAGCGCGTCGAGCAGGATCTGGTTGTCGCGCGGATGCAGGCCGATGGTGGGCTCGTCGAGCACGTAGCAGACACCCTGCAGGTTGCTGCCGAGCTGGGCCGCAAGCCGGATGCGCTGCGCCTCGCCGCCGGAGAGGCTGGGCGCGGCGCGGTCCAGGCTGAGGTAGCCCAGGCCGACTTCTTCCAGGAACTGCAGGCGGCTGCGGATCTCGCTCACCACGTCGCGCGCGATCTCGCCTTCGCGGCCTGCGAGGCGCAGGCCCTGCACCCAGCGGTGCGTATCGGAGACCGTCCACTGCGCCACTTCCACGATGGGGTGCGCGTCGAACGTCACCGCGCGCGCCACCGGGTTCAGCCGCGTGCCGCCGCAATCCGCGCACGGCGTATCGGCCACGTCATCGGGCTCTTGCTGCTCGGAAGGCAGCGTCTGCTCGCGCCCGCGATTGTCGTCGGCCATCACGGTATCGTCGTAGACCGCGCGCTGCTCCCGCGTGAGGGTCAGGCCGGTGCCGACGCAGCTGGTGCACCAGCCGTGCTTGCTGTTGTAGGAGAACAGGCGCGGGTCCAGTTCGGGATAGCTGGTGCTGCACACCGGGCAGGCGCGCTTGGTCGAGAACACGGTGGTGCTGCCGACGCGGGCGGTGCCGCCGTTGCCCATCGCGTGCTGCAGGCCGTCGAGCGGCGCCAGCAGGTGCATCACGCCCTTGCCGGCTTCCAGCGCCTGGCCCAGCATCGCGCGCAGCGCGGCTTCGTTGTCCGCGGACACGATGATGTCGCCGACCGGCAGCTCGATGGTGTGCTCGCGGAAACGGTCCAGGCGCGGCCACGGGTCCACCGGCAGGAATTCGCCGTCGACACGCAGGTGCGTATTGCCGCGCGCCTTGGCCCATTTGGCCAGGTCGGTATAGACACCCTTGCGGTTGACCACCAGCGGCGCCAGCAGGCCAACGTGCTGGCCCTTGTAGTCGCGCAGCAGCTGCGCGGCGATGGACTCGGGGCTTTGCGAGGTGACCGGCGTGCCGTCGTGGATGCAATGCTGGATGCCCAGCTTCACATACATCAGCCGCAGGAAGTGCCAGACCTCGGAGGTGGTCGCCACCGTGCTCTTGCGGCCGCCGCGCGACAGGCGCTGCTCGATGGCCACCGTGGGCGGGATGCCGYACACCGCATCCACCTCCGGCCGCCCGGCGGGCTGCACGATGGAGCGCGCATAGGCATTGAGCGATTCAAGGTAGCGGCGCTGCCCTTCATGGAACAGGATGTCGAACGCGAGCGTGGACTTGCCCGAGCCGGACACCCCCGTGATGACGTTGAACTTGCCGTGCGGGATATCGACGTTGAGCGCCTTCAGGTTGTGCTCATGCGCGTTGACGATGCGCACCACGTCCTCGCCCTCGATGGCGCGGCGCGCGCGCGCCGCGCGCAAGGCAGCCTGCAACGGCACGCCGGCATCTTCGGCCACGAAGGCATGGCCCACGGCGCGGTCGTACTGCAGCAGCGCCTTGCCGGTATGCGAGTCCGCGCAGCGCTTGACATCTTCCGGCGTGCCCACGCACAGCACTTCGCCGCCGGCGTCGCCGCCCTCGGGACCGAGGTCGATGATCCAGTCGGCGGCGCGCACCACGTCGAGGTTGTGCTCGATCACGATCAGCGAATGCCCACCGTCCAGCAGCTTGCCGAAGGCGCGCATCAGCTTGGCGATATCGTCGAAGTGCAGCCCGGTGGTGGGCTCGTCGAACATGAACAGCTTGCACTCGTACGGCATCGGCTTGACGCGCGTATTGCTTGCCTGCGCGGTCTCGGCCAGGTAGCCGGCCAGCTTCAGGCGCTGGGCCTCGCCGCCCGACAGCGTGGGCACCGGCTGGCCCAGCTTGACGTACTCCAGGCCCACGTCGACGATCGGCTGCAGCACACGCAGCACCGCCGCATCGCCGGCGAAATACGCCACGGCTTCRCTCACGGTCAGCTCAAGCACATCGGCCACGCTGAGCGCGCGCGGCGCTTCGCCCGGCAGTGCGCGCTCGATCTTCACTTCAAGGATTTCAGCGCGGTAACGCCGGCCATCGCAGTCCGGGCAGCGCAGGTAGACGTCGGAGAGGAACTGCATCTCGACGTGCTCGAAGCCCGAGCCGCCGCAGGTGGGGCAGCGCCCGTCGCCGGAGTTGAAGCTGAACATGCCCGCGGTATAGCTGCGCTGCAGCGCCATCGGCGCCTTGGCGAACAGCTTGCGGATCTCGTCGAAGGCGCCGACATAGCTGGCCGGGTTGGAGCGCGCGGTCTTGCCGATGGGCGACTGGTCGACGAACACCACATCGGCCACCTGTTCCGCGCCGGTCAGGCCGCGGAAGGCGCCGGGGGCATCCGTGGACTTGCCGAACTGGCGCGCCATGGCGGGATAGAGCACGTCCTGCAGCAGCGTGGACTTGCCCGAACCGGACACGCCGGTCACGCATACCAGCCGCTGCAGCGGAATCTCCACGGTCACGTCGCGCAGGTTGTGCTCGCTCGCGCCTTCCAGCACGATGCGCGGCGTGGCGGCATCCACCGCGCGCGGTTCCCAGCGGGAGAGATCGGTCACCTGGCGGTGCCCGGCAAGGTACTCGCCGGTAAGCGTGCCCGAACCGCGGATAGCGGCCGGCGTGCCGTCGAAGATGATGTTGCCCCCGCGCTCGCCCGGGCCGGGGCCCATGTCGATCAGGCGGTCGGCAGCGAGCATCACCGAAGGATCATGCTCCACCACCACCAGCGTATTGCCGGCATCGCGCAGGCGATGCATGGCCTCGACGATGCGGTTCAGGTCGCGCGGGTGCAGGCCGATGCTCGGCTCGTCGAGCACGAACAGCGTCTTGACCAGCGAAGTGCCCAGCGCGGTGGTGAGGTTGATGCGCTGCACCTCGCCGCCAGACAGCGTGCGGCTCTGGCGGTCCAGCGTGAGGTAGCCCAGGCCCACGTCGCACAGGTATTTCAGGCGCGTGCGCACCTCGGCCAGCAGCAGCTTGAGCGCGTCGTCGAGCATCAGGCTCGGCAGCGTGAGTTCGTCGAAGAATCTGCGGATGCGCTCGATCGGCATCAGCATCAGGTCATGCACGGTCAGGCCGGGCAGCGCTTCGAGCTGCGTGCGGTCCCAGTCCACGCCGCGCGGCAGGAAGCGTTTTTCCGGCGCGCACACGGCGTCGGCGCCCGGCTTGCTGCCCAGGCGCCACAGCAGCGCCTCCGTCTTGAGCCGCGCGCCGCCGCAAGTCTCGCACGGCGTATAGCTGCGGTACTTGGACAGCAGCACGCGGATATGCATCTTGTACGCCTTCGACTCCAGGTAGTCGAAGAAGCGCTTGACGCCATACCAGTGCGTATTCCACTTGCCGTTCCAGTCCGGCGAGCCGTCGATGACCCAGGCCCGCTCGGCCGGGGTCAGGCCGGACCAGGCCACGTCGCGCGGGATGCCCGCCTTGGCGGCGTAGCGCATCAAGTCGTCCTGGCACTCCTTCCAGGCCGGCGTCTGCATCGGCTTGATGGCGCCGCCGCGCAGCGTCTTGCGCTCGTCCGGAATCACCAGCCCGAGATCCACGCCGATCACGCGGCCGAAGCCGCGGCAGGTCTCGCAGGCGCCGTAGGCGGAGTTGAAGGAGAACAAGGCCGGCTGTGGATCGGCATAGCGGATATCGCTCTCCGGGCTATGCAGGCCGGTGGAAAAGCGCCATACCTGGGGCTCCGCGCCCTCATTGGCAGCGTCGGGCACATAGACGTTGACCCGGCCGCTGCCGCGCTTGAGCGAGGCCTCGATGGCTTCCAGCGCCCGTACCTTCTCGGTATTGCCGAGGCGGAAACGGTCGGCCACCACGTCGAGCACCTTGCGCGGCCCGGTGGGCGACGCCACCACGCGCTGCGCCTGCACCCGCGTATAGCCGCTGACGGACAGCCACTGCTCGATCTCGGCGTCCGTAGTGGTTTCCGGCAGTTCCACCGGGAAGGTCACGACCAGACGGGGATCGCCGTCCGGCGCCTGCGCGGCGCGTGCCCGCAGCTCGGCGTAGATGGTCTCCGGCGAGTCGTGCCGCACCGGCTGCGCGGTCTGGCGGTCGAACAGCTCGGCGGCGCGCGCGTACAGCAGCTTCAGGTGATCGTTGAGCTCCGTCATGGTGCCGACCGTGGAGCGCGAGCTGCGCACCGGGTTGGTCTGGTCGATGGCGATGGCCGGTGGCACGCCGTCGACCCGGTCCACCTGCGGCCGGTCCATCCGGTCCAGGAACTGGCGCGCGTAGGCGCTGAAGGTCTCGACGTAGCGCCGCTGCCCTTCGGCGTAGAGCGTATCGAACACCAGGCTCGACTTGCCCGAGCCCGACGGCCCGGTCACCACGGTCATTTCGCCGGTGCGCAGGTCGAGGTCGAGATTCTTGAGATTGTGCTGACGGGCTCCGCGGATACGGATGACACCGGATGACATGGGTTGCGTCCTTTTGATGCGGGTGGCTGGCGGAATGCTTGCGAGCGGGGTGCGACGTGCGGGCGGCGGAGGGCCGGGCGCGGGTGCCGGACGGACAATCCCGTTGCGCCCGCCTGGCGCTGCGCCGGGTACTGCCCACAGCACCGCGCACCTCAAAGGCGCGGCATTGGTTCGGTCAGGCCGCTATCGTATCCCGAAGGGCGGCGGCGTGCCGCGCGGCAACGTGTGGCCCTGACATCTCCTGACAGCACGGTGTCAGGAGGAAATGGGGACACATGACGCAAACAGAAGTCCCGAAGCGGCTGGCGAGGACGCCACGGGGCGCAACCAGCGCGCGGCCGCGGTCTTCGGCGTTCAACCGGCGATGGATGATGCCGCCGGTCGTGGACGGCGGGCATCGCTGTTCCGCTGCGCCAGGCGGTTGCGGCGAAATGCCTCAGTGCGATGCAGGAATCCGGTAGCCATCGCTGAGCGTCTTCAGGAACGCGATGACATCGCGGATCTCGGCCTCCGACAGGGCGGGCTTGCTGCCCGGCGCCCCGCCGAACGGCGGTTCCATATTGACGTTTTCGCGGTATCGGGCGGGCAGGTCGTCGAACTTGTCGATGCTGCCGTCGGCCTTGCGCGGGTACCACTTGCCTGGCCGGCTGTCCCGTTCCACATAGAAGCGCAGCACGTCTTCGAGCGAATGGAAAGCACCGTTGTGGAAGAAGGTCTTGCGCTGCGCCACGTTGCGCAGCCCCGGGGTGCGGAACAGGCCGCAGTACTCGGCCCGGTCCTTCAGGTCGGTGCGATCCGGCCCGCACAGTCCCAGGTCGAAGAAGGCAGGGTCGGCGTTGGCTGCCAGCTTGCGGTTGCGCGGCACGCCCAGCCCGATAAAGCCAAAGTCGCTGAAGGCGGGAAACACGCCATCGGCGCTGATCGCGCTCGGATGGCACGACGCGCAGTTGCCTTTGGCGGGATCGTTGAACAAGCGCAGGCCGCGCGCTTCCTGCTCGGTCAGCCTGACCTGCCGCCGCAGGAACGCATCGTATTTGCTGGTGTAGGGATAGAACTCGGACGGCGTCTCCTGGAATACCTCCAGCACCATCAGCGCCGCCTTGAAGGCAAGCTCGTCACGCGCCAGGATATCGGCACCGAACACCTCGCGGAACGTTTGCGCGTGCTTGCCGCCGCGCAGCCTGGCCGCCACCGCCGCGGCATCGGCGTTCGCCATCTCATGGGGCGACAGCAGCGGAATGCCCGCCTGCTCGTGCGTGGAAGCCGCCCGCCCGTCCCAGTTGTGCCCGCCGGTCGGGCCCTGGTCTTCGCTGTCGTTGCCGTCGTTCTCGTGGAAGTGCTCTGAGAACGATGGCACGTTCTGCACATAGCGCAGCGAGGGCGCGGCGCGCGCGCCGGTGCGCCGCATATCGGTGCCGCCCAGTTGCACGGAAAGATCGTTACCGGGGCCGTAGGCGTGGTCCGGGCTATGGCAACTCGCGCACGCGAGCCGGCCCGATGCGGATAGCGCGGGATCGAAGAACAGCGCCTTGCCGAGCGCCGCCATCGCCGGCACGGAGGGCCGGCGCGTCGCCATCAGGGTGTAGAACGCATCGGCATAGGCGGGCCGCGCGGGGGCCTCCCGGGCCACGGGCGGCGCGGACGCGGGCGCCGCTTCCTGCCCGGACTTGCCACAGGCCGGCAGTGTCAGCGCGAACGCCAGCAGCAAGGCACCTGCGGCGAATCGGAGGATCGGGGAAGGAACTGGCGACAAACCGGAGCGCGGTGGCATCTCTGCGGGACGGTGGCACGGCGAGGGCGTGGATGGTGCGGCAGCCCAGGCACAGGTGTTCAAGGATGGCCCGCCAAGCTAGCACCCTCGCATGACATTGGCGTGTCAGACGCGGCCTTGCGTCGGATTTCCGCCCGGCAGCCATCATCAATCTGACATGGAGCAGCGCGAGAATCGCGCCGCAGTCCGACAAGACCGACAAGACCGACAAGAACCTTCTCACAAAAAACCAAACAGGAAAATCCATGCGCCGAACTTTGAGACTCTATCCCCTTGCGGCGGTGGCTGCCGCGGCCATGGCTGCCTGCGGTGGCAGCGACTCCGGCAGCGCCAGTACGCCTGCGGCCATCACTACGTCGGGCGTCGTGACCGGCAGCTATTTCGAACATGCCAAGGTCTGCATCGATGCCAACAATAATGGCAAGTGCGAAAGCAGCGAAACCAGCACGTACACCGGCAAGGACGGCGCCTTCAATCTGGCCGGCCAGGGCGCGATCGCCGCGGAAATCGGCAGTGACGCCTTCCGCAACGACGACGCCGGCGGCCACGCCGCCGTGACCCGGCCGCTGGTGTTCCGCGCACCGGCTGGCGCCAACGGCGTGATCAGCGCCATCACGACCGAGCTGGTCTCCATCATGGAGACCAACGGCGGCGACCTCACCGCGGCCAAGGCACGACTGGCCGCACGCATCGGGGTGACGGCGGACAAGCTGCTCGCCGACCACAACAAGGAAACCGACAAGACCATCAAGGCGACCCTGCAGGCGGAGATCGACCAGACCATCGACCTGATCGCGGACTCGCTCGCCGGCGGCGGCGACATCGCCCAGGCGCTGCGCGACGGCGTCGCCAGGCGGGTCGCCCTAGACAACATCAAGACCGTGGTGGTGATCTATGCCGAGAACCGCGGCTTCGACAATCTCTACGGCCTGTTCCCGGGCGCCAACGGCATCCCCGGCGTGAACCCCGCTTCGACCGGCACCGTCGAGCCGCAGAAGGACTTCGACGGCTCCATTCTGCCGGTGCTGCCGCCGACCTGGGGCGGGCTCACCGCGGCAGGGCAAGCCGTCCAGCTGCCACAGGCCAGCACCGCCAACTGGGCAAACAAGCCGTTCCAGATCGACACCCCGCTTGCGTCTGGCGGCATCAACGGCAGCGGCGTGGAAATCTCGCAATCCGTCACCACGCGCGACCTGGTACACCGCTTCTACAACAACCAGATGCAGATCAACGGCGGCAAGAATGACAAGTACGCCGCGTTCTCGGACGCCGGCGGCCTGTCCATGGGCTACTACGATGGCAGCAAGATGGCCATGTGGCAGATCGCCAAGCAATACGTGCTCGCCGACAACTTCTACATGGGTGCCTTCGGCGGCTCGTTCCTGAACCACCAATACCTGATCTGTGCCTGCGCCCCGCAGTACCCGAACGCCGACGCCGCCAGCTCGCCCGCCAAGGGCTCGATCTCGGCGATCGATGTCGACGCCAAGGGCAACTTCACGCGCCTGACGCCCGGCACCGGCAATCCCGCCTCAGTCCTCGCCGGCAAGGCGGTGTACCTGAACGACAGCACGCTGACGCCCAAGGACGCCAGCGGCATGTTCTATGCCGTCAACACCATGCAGCCGGACTACCAGCCGAGCGGCAACAAGCCCGCCGCCACCGATACCACTGGCCTCTACGCCGACCCCGCCAAGGCGACCACGCTGCCGCCGCAGACCCAGACCACCATCGGCGACCTGCTGAGCGCGCGCGGCATCAGCTGGGCATGGTATGCCGGCGCCTGGGCCAAGGCCACGCAGGACCCGACCGCCATCTACAACAACACGGTGCCCAACTTCCAGGCGCACCACCAGCCGTTCAACTACTACGCGAACTTCGATCCGGTCACCCAGGCCGCCAACCGCGGCGCGCACCTGAAGGACTTCGACAGCCAGTTCCTGCAGGACGCCGCGGCAGGCACCCTGCCGGCAGTCGCGTTCTACAAGCCGCAGGGCAACCTGAACCAGCACCCCGGCTACGCGAGCGTGACTGACGGCGACGCCCATATCGCCAGCGTGATCGCGCAATTGCAGAAGAGCCCGCAGTGGAAGAACATGCTGATCCTGGTCACCTACGACGAAAACGGCGGCTTCTACGACCACGCGCAAGTGCCCACCGGCGACCGCTGGGGCCCTGGCACGCGTATCCCGGCCATCCTGGTGTCGCCGTACGCGAAGAAAGGCTTCGTCGACCATACGCAATACGACACGGCCTCGGCCCTGCGCTTCATCACCCGCCGCTTCGTCCTGCCGACCCTGCCCGGCCTGCAGCAACGCGACACCGCGCTGCTTGCCAGCAAGGGCAAGGCGATGGGCGACCTGACCAACGCGCTGGACTTCACGGCCATGCCGCACTGATGGTGCCGAAAAAAACCTGAGGTGTTGGCCGAAGCCGACCGGATACGCCAAAGCCGTCTGGAATGACGACGGCTGTCGCCCCCTCTCCCACTCGTGGGAGAGGGAGCAAACCGGCCTTCGAAGCTGACCTTGAGGTTAAGCCGTTACCGCCATACCGCGCGGCGTACGGCCGATCAGCTCTCTTCCTTCGGCATCTGCGACACAATGAACTCGTGCTCAGCCGTGTTCAGCGTCGACACCCGCCACTCCACTGGCTGCCGGTGGTAGGTGAATGCCACGCGGTGGATGCGCATCAGCGGCGCGCCCGGCGCCACGCCGAGCAGGGCCTGCTCCCGCTCGGTAGCCAGCACCGAACGCAGGCGCTCCTCGGTCTGGATCACATTGACGCCGAAGGACTCCTGGTAGAAGTTGTACAGCGTAGTTGGCCGGCTACGTAACTGCGCCTCGGTCAGCCCGGCAAACAACCGCTCCGGCAGCACGATCTCGTCGATCATCATCGGCCGTTCGTCCAGCGACAGCACGTTGGTCAACTGGAACGCCCGCGCGCCTGCCTCCAGCCCCAGCAACGCGCACACGCTCTTGTCCGCCTTGATCTTGCGGAACGACTCCAGCTCCACGGTCGGATAGCCGCGATGGCCGTCCTGGTGGGCCACCTTGAAGAAGCGGAAGAAATGATCGTCGCGCCGGTGCGTGGCCACGAAGGTGCCTCGCCCCTGATGCCGGATCAGCAGGCTTTCCGCCACCAGTTCGTCGATGGCCTTGCGCAGCGTGCCGATCGACACGCCGAAGCGTTCGGTCAGCTTCTTCTCCGACGGGATCGCCTCGCCGGGCTTCCATTCGCCATCGGCCAGCGCCTGCAATACATGCCGTTTGACGTCCTTGTAGAGGACGCCGCCCGGCGGAGGGATATCTCGTAGGTTGCTCATGGCTTGGTGCTTTCTCTGGATGACTGGAATGTACCAGAGAATAACTCATACAACTCATACATATGACATAGTTGACATGAAGGAATTTGGAAACTATTCTTTGTTCCATCGGTTGCCGCTCACCGCTTGCTGCACCGTAACAAAACCCCCCAAAGGAGGAGCAATGATTCACGTAGTGCTGCACGATGCAAAAGACACGGTCGCCGTAGCGGTGGTCGAGGGGATCGAGGCCGGAACCGAGCTGAACGCCTGGATCATGGACGAGGACAAGATCATCACGGTGGTTGCCAAGCAGCCCATCCCGATCGGCCACAAGGTGGCGCTGCGCGACATGGAAGTGGGCCAGACCGTCTTCAAGTACGGCATCGACATCGGCAAGGTGGTCGCGCCCATCAAGGCCGGCGACCACGCCCACGTCCACAACATCAAGACCAAGCGCTGGTAAGCCGCGCCCCGCCCTCGCACCCCTACAACATACCGAGAGAACATCCATGTCCGTCATCGACAACCAGACCACCTTCCGGGGCTATCGCCGCGACAACGGCCGCGTCGGCGTGCGCAACCACGTCATCATCCTGCCGCTGGACGACCTCTCCAACGCCGCTGCCGAAGCCGTTGCCACCGCCATCAAGGGCACCATGGCGATTCCGCACCCGTACGGCCGCCTGCAGTTCGGTCCCGACCTCGACCTGCACTTCCGCACCCTGATCGGCGCCGGCAGCAACCCCAATGTGGCGGCCGTGGTGGTGATCGGCATCGAGGATGGCTGGACCAAGAAGGTGGTGGACGGCATCGCCAAGACCGGCAAGCCGGTGGTAGGCTTTGGCATCGAAGGCCATGGCGACCACGACACCATCATGCGCGCCTCCAAGGCCGCCAAGGAGTTCGTGCAGTACGCCACCGGCCTGCACCGCGTGGAATGTCCGATCAGCGACCTGTGGATCTCGACCAAGTGCGGCGAATCCGACACCACCTCCGGCTGCGGCGCCAACCCGACCGTGGGCAACGCCTTCGACAAGCTGCATCCGCTGGGCACCACGCTGGTATTCGGCGAGACCTCGGAGCTCACCGGCGGCGAACATATCGTGGCCGCGCGCTGCGCCAACGACAAGGTGCGCCAGGACTTCATGAAGATGTTCAACCGCTACCAGGGCATGATCGACCGCTGGAAGACCACCGACCTGTCCGAATCGCAGCCGACCAAGGGCAATATCGCCGGCGGCCTGACCACGATCGAAGAAAAAGCGCTCGGCAATATCCAGAAGATCGGCAAGAAATGCACCGTCGACGGCGTGCTGGACAAGGCCGAAGAGCCGACCCACCCCGGCCTGTGGTTCATGGACTCGTCCTCGGCTGCCGCGGAAATGGTTACGCTGTGCGCCGCTTCCGGCTATGTCGTGCACTTCTTCCCGACCGGCCAGGGCAACGTCATCGGCAACCCGATCGTGCCGGTAATCAAGCTGTGCGCCAATCCGCGCACCGTGCGCCTGATGAGCGAGCATATGGACGTGGACTGCTCGGGCCTGCTGCAGCGCGAACAGACCCTGGACCAGACCGGCGACAAGCTGCTCGAATGCATGATGGCCACCATCAACGGCCGCTGGACCGCCGCGGAAGCGCTGGGCCACCGCGAGTTCGTGCTCACGCGCATCCACGAGTCCGCCTGATGAAACAGGTCTGCATCAGCGAGTTCATGGACGCCGATGCCGTGGCCGCGCTGGACGCTTGCGTGCGGCTGCGCTACGAACCGGCCTGGGTCGACCAGCGCGACGCCCTGCTTGGCGCGCTGGCGCAAACCGATGCGCTGATCGTGCGCAACCGCACCCGGGTCGATGCCGAACTGCTCGACGCAGCGCCCGCGCTGCGGGTGGTCGGCCGGCTTGGGGTGGGACTGGACAATATCGACGTCAAGTCCTGCGAGGCGCGCGGCATCCGCGTGATTCCGGCCACCGGGGCCAACGCGCGCTCGGTGGCCGAATACGTGGTCACGATGGCGCTGATGCTGTTGCGCGGCGCCTATCTGAGCCATGCCGGCATGGTGGCCGGAAAGTGGCCGCGCGCGCGCCTGTCGGAGGGGCATGAGGCACTAGGCAAGACGCTCGGCCTGATCGGCTTTGGCGATATCGGGCGGCTGACCGCGCGGCTTGCGCAGGCGCTGGGCATGCAGGTAGCAGCGCACGATCCGGCACTGCCTGACGATCATCCGGTGTGGCGCGAAACCGCCGTGACACCGATGACGCTGGAGGCACTGCTGGCCAGCGCGGATGCCGTGAGCCTGCATGTGCCGCTGGTGCCGGCTACGCGCCATCTCATCAACGCGGAGCGCCTGCGCGGCATGAAGCGCGGCGCGGTCCTCGTCAACACCGCGCGTGGCGGCGTGGTCGACGAGGCTGCGCTGGCGGCTGCGCTGCGCGGGGGATCGCTGGCGGGCGCGGCGCTCGATGTCTTCGAAGCGGAGCCGCTGGGGGCCGGCGGTATCCTGGCGGACGCGCCGAACCTGGTGCTGACGCCGCATATCGCCGGCGTCAGTTTCGAGGCCAACGCGCGCGTTTCCATGATGATTGCAGACGCAGTCAAAAACGCATTGGGAGTGCATGCATGACCGCCTACCGGGCAGAAGAACTGGAACGACTCGCCGCGAGCGCCCTGCGCAGCGCGGGCGCTAGTGCGGCGCAGGCAGGCCCCACCGCCCGCGCGCTGGTGCAGGCCGACCTCGCCGGGCTGCCGTCGCACGGCGTCTCGCGCGTGCCCATGTATGTGGCGCACCTGCGCCACCAGCGCGTGAACGGGAACGCCCAGCCCACGGTTGCGCGACAGACGCCGGGCACCACGCTGATCGACGCGCAATCCGGCTTCGCCTTTCCCGCCTGCGCGCAGGCGGTCTCGGCCGCCATCGACAGCGCGCGCGAATGCGGCATTGGCGCCGGCGTGGTGACCAACAGCCATCACTTCGGGGCAGCGGCGCTGCATCTGGACCCTGTGGCGCAAGCCGGCATGATCGGCATCGCCATGGGTAATTCGCCGGCGGCCATGCCGGCCTGGGGCGGCCGCACGCCGCTGTTCGGCACTAATCCGATCGCCGCCGTGTTTCCTCGCAAGGATGCCGACCCGCTGGTCATCGACCTGTCGCTCTCGGAAGTGGCGCGCGGCAAGATCATGGTCGCCGCCAGGCAAGGCAAGCCGATCCCGCCGGGATGGGCGCTGGATGCCGACGGCAAGCCCACCACCGATGCGCAGGCCGCGCTGCACGGCTCGATGCTGCCCGCGGGCGGCGTCAAGGGCGCGATGCTCGCGTTGCTGGTGGAGACGCTGATCGTGTCGCTGGCCGGCGCCCACTTTGGCGCGGAAGCCGATTCCTTCTTCGAGGACGCCGGCAACCAGCCACGTATCGGCCAGCTGTTCCTGGCCTTCAATCCGCGCGGCTTCGCAGGCGATGCCGCGTACCACGCCCGCCTCGAGGCCCTGATCGCCGCCATGCTTTCGGACAGCGGCACCCGCCTGCCCGGCGCACGGCGCATCGACGCGCAAGCCAAGGCCCGGGAGCACGGTATCGAGATCCCCGAAGCACTGGAAAAGGAGTTGCGCACGCTAGCTCAAGCCTGACCGCACCGCATCCACGGCGCCCGCCAGAAGGCGCCGGTCCCACCAAAGGAGACACCATGCACTGCACCTTCCTCCGGCGCATCGCCGGCCCGTCGCTGCTGTTGCTCACGCTGCTCGCCGGACCGGCCGCAGCCAGCAGCACACCTGCAGCCTTCCCGGCCAAGCCGGTCCGCTATGTCGTTCCGTTTGCCGCCGGAGGTCTCACCGATATCTCGGCACGGCAGGTTGGCCAGTACCTGGCCGGGGAATGGAAGCAGCCGGTAGTGGTGGAGAACAAGCCCGGCGGCAATGCGAATATCGGCGCGGAGCAGGTGGCCCGCGCCAGCGCGGACGGCTACACCTGGCTGGCGGTGACGCTGGCGCATTCGTCCAACGTGACGCTGTTTCCCCGCCTGCCATTCAATATGCAGAAGGACCTGGTGCCGGTGGCGCGCATCGCCTCGTCGCCGATGATGGTGGTAGTGCCGGCCAGCTCGCCGATCAAGTCGCTGAAGGATCTGGCTGAAGCGGCGCGCAAGGGGCGCCTGAGCGCTGGTTCCAGCGGCAACGGCACGCCGCCGCACCTGGCGCTTGCACTGTTCGAGCGGATCACCAAGACCACCATCACCCACGTGCCCTACAAGGGCGGCACGCCGTCCATGACCGACCTGATCGGCGGCCAGATCGACGTGGTGTTTTCCAACTTTCCGGAATCGCTGCAAAACGTCAAAGGCGGCAAGCTGCGCGCCCTGGCGGTGACGACGCGCGAGCGCCATCCGCTGATGCCGGATGTGCCGACGGTGGCCGAGGCCGGTTTCCCCGATCTCATCGTGGAGAACTGGACCGGCCTGATGATGCCCGCCGGCACGCCGCAGGCCGTGATCGACAAAGTCGGCAGCTCGGTGACCAGCATGCTGGAGGTGAAGAGCGTGCGCGAGCGCATCATCGCCGGCGGCTTCACGCCGGCACCGATGGCAAGCGCCGCGTTCGCCACCTACTTCAATGGCGAAGTGGCGCGCTGGGCCAAGCTGATCAAGGAACAGGACATCCACGCCGACTGAGAGAGGCGGCGCTGCCGCCTTGGCCCCTCGGTCGTCAAGGGGCTGCACGCTGATCGCGTGCGGCCTCCGGCTGCCTGCCGCCGCGAATCGCACCGCTTTGCCGGAAGTATCCCTTGATGACATCCGTAAATGCCAGGCGCGCATGCGTCGAGCGTTCGAGCAGACCGACGCGGCGCCGCACGTCGACGCCGTCGAGCGGTACCAGGCGCAACAGGCTGTCGCCCTCCCAGGTGACGTTGGCCAGTCGCGGCACGATCGATATGCCGAACCCCTGCCGCACCAGTTCGATGATCGCCTCGTTCGAATTCAGCTGCATGCTCTCGTTCACGGTCACGCCGCACTGGTCCAGCACCTCCTGCACCAGGTTGCCGGTCCAGGTGCCCGGCTCGAAGCGGATGAACGGCGCTTCGGCCAGCATCTCGCGGCCATCGTCGGGCAGGAAGAAGTGCGGATGGCGCGGCACGATCAGCACCATCGGCTCGGTATATAGCTCGGTCCACACCAGGTTGCGCGGCAGCGGGCGCGGCGAGCGCGTGACCACCGCGGCATCCAGTTCGCCGTGTTCCACCTTGAGCGCGAAATCGGCCGAGAGGCCGGCGAAGAGCCGCACGTCCAGGCGCGGATGCTCCTGCTTGATCGCCCACAAGGCATCGGCGAACGCGCCCATCAGCACCGACACCAGAGCACCGATCGCCACCGTTCCGGAGAGGCCATCCTCTTGTCCGGAAGCCAGCGATTCATATCGCTGCACCAGCGCCTCGAGTTCCGGCACCAGCGCGCGGCCGGCGGGATTGAGAATCGCCGCGCGCGCATTGCGGTCGAACAGCTGGCAGTTCAGGTCTTCCTCCAGCGCACGGATCTGTAATCCGACCGCGGCGGGCGTCAGGCCGATCTGCTTGCCCGCCGCCGCGAACGTCCCGCACCGGGCCACGGCCAGGAAGGTCTTGAGGGTGCGGATGGAAGACATTGCGGCTCCGGGATGGCGGTGCGGGGAAAGCGGCGGTGCAGAGAAAGAATTCCTTTATCTGGACAAGAGAATTACTAGCTTTTTGCTCGCCATGCAATCCGGAACAATACGAGCGGACAGCCCGCATCGACAAGCGCCTCAGACAACTCGGCGGCGCACCGAAACCCTCCCCCAATCGACCCCATGACTACTCTCAACGTTCGTGTATGGCGCGGCAATGAAGACGGCGAATTCGTCTCCTACCAGGTGCCGCGCAACGCCAGCCAGACGGTACTCGACGTGGTGACCTACATCCAGCGCCACCTCGAGCCGGACCTCGGCTACCGCTTCGCCTGCCGCGTCGGCATGTGCGGCTCATGCGCCATGACCGTCAACGGCAAGGCGCGCTGGAGCTGCCGCACGCACGTCGCCAAGGTCGTGCAGGGCGACTCGCTGGAAATTGCCCCGCTGTCGAACCTGCCTGTCATCAAGGACCTCGCCACCGACATGACGGCCTTCTTCGACAAGTGGGCAGCGGCCAAAGGACAGTTCAAGGGTGCCACCACGCGCCACGACGCATTCGCCAGCGTCGAGCCCGCCTCCCCCGCGCGCAAGGCCGCCGATGCCGGCATCGAGTGCATCGGCTGCGGCGTCTGCTACGCCTCTTGCGATGTGGTCGGCTGGCGCCCCGATTACCTCGGCCCCGCCGCGATGAACCGCGCGTGGACGCTGGTCAACGATGTGCGCGACGTGGTGGGCACCGAACGCCTGCGCGCCGTTGCCGGCGACGCCGGATGCCACAGCTGCCATACGCAGGGCTCCTGCACCGAGCGTTGCCCCAAGCAGCTGGCGCCGACGGCGGGCATCGCCGGACTCAAGCGCATTGTCGCCAAGGCCGCCATCAAGGGGGAGCTATGAACAAAGCGATTTCGGTCGGTACCCAGGCCAGGCTCTGGTACTGGCAGCGCCTGAGCGCCATGGTGCTGGCGCTGTGCGTGGTGGGACACCTCATCGTCATCATGGTCGCCGTGCGCGGCGGGCTCTCCGGCGCGGAAGTGCTGGCGCGCACGCGTGGCAACTGGGCCTTCGGCGCCTTCTACGCCTGCTTCGTGCTCGCCTGCACCGTGCACGTGCCGATCGGCCTGATGCGGATCGCCCAGGAATGGCTGGCATGGCGTTCGCGCGGCGTGGTGACGGCTGCATGGCTGTTTGCCGCAGTGCTGGGCCTGGCTGGGCTGCGCGCCGTCTACGCGGTGGTGATGCCATGAAGAGAAACGACATGCGCGCCCGCAACCATGCCGCCTACTGGGCCTTCCTGATCCACCGACTTTCCGGCCTCGCGCTGGCGCTGTTCCTGCCGGTGCATTTCTGGGCGCTGGGCCATGCCATCCAGGGCGAAGCGGCGCTCGACGGCTTCCTGAAACTCACCGACAACCCGCTGTTCAAGACCGGTGAGTGGGGGCTGGTGATCCTGCTCTCGCTGCACATGATGGGCGGCGTGCGGCTCTTGCTGATCGAGTTCCGGCCGTGGACGGGCCTGCGCAAGGACTGGGTCGCGTTCAGTCTCGGTGCGGGCCTTTGCGCGGGCCTGGCATTCATGCTCTCGCTGTTTTCGTAGGCCAACAACCATGAGCGCCGCCGGCTGAAGCGTCGCCATGCCCACAACCCCAAAGGAGACCACCATGACGCTTTCCCCGAAGTCCACGATCCGCCGGCGCTGCCTTGCGCTCTGCCTCGGCGCCGCCGCAGTGGTTGCAGCCGGCAATGCGCGGGCGGATGCATGGCCGACCCGCCCGGTCACTATGGTCGTGCCGTTCGCCGCGGGCGGCAGCACCGATGTGCTCGGCCGCGTGATCGGCCAGAAGCTGAGCGAGATGTGGAAGCAGACCGTGGTGGTCGAGAACCGCCTGGGCGCGGGCGGTGCCGTCGGCGCGCAGGTCACGGCCAAGGCAGCGGCCGACGGCTATACGATGATGCTGGCCTCGGGCAGCATGTTCACGGTCAACCCGTTTATCTACCAGCGGCTGCCCTACAGCGCCAAGGACTTCACCTTCATCACCAACGTGGCCAGCGGCCCGATGCTGGTCGTCGTCAATCCCGGTGTGCCGGCCAGGAACCTGAAGGAACTGATCAGCCTGGCGAAGTCCCAGCCGGGCAAGCTCAACTTCGGCTCCGCCGGCACCGGCAGCCAGGTGCACATGGCGGGCGAGGCCTTCGCCGACGCTGCCGGGATCAACATCACGCATGTGCCCTACAAGGGCGAATCGCTTGCCTACAACGACCTGATGGCGGGGCAACTCCAGCTGATGGTCGGCAATATCGCCGCAGCCTCGCAGTTCGTGAAGGGCGGCAAGCTGCGCGCGCTCGCTGTCACCGGCAACGAGCGCTCGCCCATGCTGCCCGACGTGCCGACCGTGGCGGAAGCCGGCCTCACGGGCATGGAGAACGTGACGGGCTGGTTCGGCTTCGTGATGCCGGCGGGCACGCCACCCGAGATCGTCAGCAAGGTGCAGCAGGACACGGTCAAGGTGCTGGCGGATCCGGACACCCAGGCGCGTTTGCTCGCGCAGGGCATGAAGCCGGTCGGCAACACGCCCCAGCAACTGAGCACAGCCATCGCCACGGAATCGCAGCGATGGGAAAAGATCGTCAAGAACCGCAACCTGACGGCCAACTGAGCGCCAACTGAGCGCCCCGGCCCATCCAGGCCGGGGCCGAGCATCGAGGACAAGCATGAAGATAGATCTCACCCTCCTGGAAGACGCGGCCAGGGAACTGTATATCCGCGCGCTGAAGATACTRCCGCCCGACGTCAAGGACGGCATCGCGCAGCTGCAGGAACACGAAACCTCCGCCACGGCGCGCAGCGTGCTGGCCACCATGAGCAAGAACATCCGCATCGCGGAGGACACCGACAACCTGCTGTGCCAGGACACCGGCGTGCCGATCTACAACATGACGATCGGCACCGGCGTCGCCGTCGACGGACATGCCTTCAAGCAGGCCATCCGGCGCGGCTGCGAGCGCGCCACGCGCGAGCACCCGCTGCGTTCTTCCGTGGTGCATCCGCTGACCCGCAAGAACAACCACACTTCCTGCGGCATCGAGGTGCCGGTGATCCATATCGACTTCGACGACACGCCGGGGCGCATGACGCTGGAGATGGTGCCCAAGGGCAGCGGCTCGGAGAACAACTCCTTCCTCAAGATGGCGATTCCCGCCGAGGGCATGGATGCCATCAAGACCTTCGTCATCGACAGCGTGATCGCCGCGGGCGGCAAGACCTGCCCGCCGACCATCGTCGGCGTGGGCCTCGGCGGGACCTCGGACCTGTGCGTGGCGCTGGCCAAGCGGGCAGCCACGCGCGCGCTCGGCACGCAATGCGCCGATCCCGACGGCGCGGCGCTGGAAGCGGAACTGTCGCGGGCCGTGAACCAGCTCGGTGTCGGCCCGCAAGGCCTGGGCGGCGACGCGACCGCCTTCGCAGTGCATATCGAGCTTGCCTCGACGCATATCACGATGAACCCCATTGCCGTCAACATGCAGTGCCATTCCGCGCGGCGCGCATGCGCCACCTTCACCGCTGACGGCATCAGCTACGGATTCTGACCATGGCGCACTACGAACTCTCCACGCCCGTGACGGAGGCACAGATCCGTCAGCTGCGCGTCAACGACACCGTGACCTTGCAGCAAACCCTGTTCGGCATCCGCGACGCCACGCAGATCCATATGTTCGACCGCGGCCGCGCAACGCGTTTCGATCTCGGCGGCCATGCGGTCATCCATACCGCGCCCAATGTGCGCAAAGTGCCGGCCAGCGCGGAGCATCCCGCCGGCTACCAGCCGATCTGCATCGGCACCACCACCTCCGACCGCATGGAGCGCTTCACCCGCCCGCTGATGACGCAGAACGGCGTACGCATGATCGTCGGCAAGGGCGGCATGCGCGAAGGCTCGCAGGCGGCGTTCCAGGAACTGGGCGGCGTCTACCTGGCGATCATCGGCGGCACGGCGGCGCTGGAAACCACCTGGATCGAACAGATCGAGGACGTGGATCTCGACGACCTCAACCCCGAATCACTGTGGCGCTTCCGCATCCGCGATTTCGGCCCGCTGCTGGTGGCCATGGACAGCCACGGCAACAGTCTCTACACCGCCGTCAAACAAAACACCGCAGACCAGCGCGCTGCCGTGCTGGCCAGCCTGGGAGTGGCAAAACCATGAAGACCATCAAGCGACTGCAGACCGACGTGCTGATCCTCGGCTCCGGCGGCGCCGGGCTGTTCGCCGCGCTGCACGCGCACCAGCAAGCGCCGGAGTTGTCGATCACCGTGGCCGTGAAAGGCCTGCTGGGCAAATGCGGCTGCACCCGCATGGTCCAGGGCGGCTACAACGTGGCGCTGGCGCAGGGCGATTCGGTCGAGCGCCATTTCATGGACACCGTGGAAGGCAGCAAGTGGCTGTCAGACCAGGACCTGGCGTGGACGCTGGTCACCAAGGCGGTCGAACGCATCCACGAACTAGAGAACGAGCTGGGCTGCTTCTTCGACCGCAACCCCGATGGCACGGTCCACCAGAAGGCCTTCGCCGGGCAGACCTTCGACCGCACCGTGCACAAGGGCGACCTGACCGGCATCGAGATCATCAACCGGCTGGCCGAGCAGGTCTGGAGCCGCGGCATCAACCGGCTGGAAGAACACCGTGCCGTCGAGCTGATCAAGACGCCGGACGGCAAGTCGTTGTCCGGCGTGCTGATGATCGATATGCGCAACGGCGAATTCGTGTTCGTGCAGGCCAAGGCCGTGTTGCTGGCCACGGGCGGCGGGCCGACCATGTACAAGTTCCACACGCCCTCGGGAGACAAGAGCTGCGACGGCCTGGCGATGGCGCTGCGCGCCGGCCTGCCCCTGCGCGACATGGAGATGGTGCAGTTCCACCCCACCGGGCTGCTGGCGGGCAAGGACACGCGCATGACGGGCACCGTGCTGGAAGAAGGCCTGCGCGGCGCCGGCGGCTACCTGCTCAACGGCGACAAAGAGCGCTTCATGCACAACTACGATCCGCGCGGCGAACGCGCCACGCGCGACATCGTGTCGCGCGGGATCTATGCGGAGATGCGCGCGGGACGGACTTCGCCCAATGGCGGCGCGTATATCCAGATGAGCCATCTCGGTCCCGACAAGGTGCGCAAGCAGTTCAAGGGCATGGTCGAGCGCTGCGGGGACTGCGGCTTCGACCTTGCCGGCGATCTCGTCGAGGTGGTGCCAACCGCGCACTACATGATGGGCGGCGTGCAGTTCCGCCCCGACTGCAGCACCGAGCTGCACGGCCTGTTTGCCGCCGGCGAAGACACGGGCGGCGTGCATGGCGCGAACCGCCTGGGTGGCAACGGCGTCGCCAACTCGACCGTGTTCGGCGGCATCGCCGGCGACACCATGGCCGCCTGGACGCGGCGCAACAACACGCTGCGCGCGCCCGACGAAGCCGCGATCGCAGCCGCCATCGCCGCCATGGAAGCGCCATTCGGCAAGCCCGCCGGCAGCCTGGAACCGATCCGCGAGGCGCTGTTCGACTGCATGTGGGACCACGTCGGCATCATGCGCACGCGCGACGGCTTGCTGCGGGCTCGTCAACGCCTAGCGGAACTGGAACAGGCGCTGAAGGCAACCGGCGTCGCCGGCGGCCATCGCGCGTTCAACGTCACGTGGCACGACTGGATGAACCTCGGCAGCCTGATCGGCGTAAGCCAGGTCATCGTGGAAGCCGCTCTGTCCCGCGAGGATTCGCGCGGCGCGCATTTTCGCGAGGATTTCCCTGCGACCGGGGACCTGCCCGGGTCCAGCTTCACCGTGGTGCGCCAGCGCGACGGCATGCTGCAGCTGACCCGCTCTCCCGTGCAATTTACCCGCGTCGCTCCGGGGCAGACGATCCTGGAGGAGGCGGCCTGATGTAGTGCCTAGGTGGAGGAGACTCAATGAACAAGAAGAAGACACTGCGCGCGGCGGCGCTCGCCGCCATGCTGCTCTGCGTTGGCGGTCTTGCATCGGCCGAAAGCGCCCCTGCGCGGCCGATTACCGTTGTGGTGCCTTACAGCGCGGGCGGAGATGCGGACCTCTCGGCGCGCAACCTCTCCGCCGGGGTAAGGAACGTGACCGGCGAAACCCTGGTGGTCGTCAACAAGGCCGGCGCCGGCGGCGCCATCGGCTCGCAGTTCGTGCGCGACGCGAAGCCGAACGGACAGACGCTGCTGCTCGGCCGCGTCGGTGCGCAGGCGATCCTGCCGGCGCTGCAGCCCGACCTGGGCTACAAGTGGAATGACTTCACGCTGCTCGGGCTGCTGGAACTGAACCCGGTGGTCTGCGTGGTCAGGACGGCAGCCGCCTACAAGACGCTGGACGACCTGATCGCCGTCATCCGCAGCCAGCCCGGCAAGCTGAACTACAGCACCTCCGGCCCTGGCACGGTGCTGAACCTGACAACCCAGGCCTTGCTGCAATCGGCGCGGCTCGACAAACAGGCGGTGGTGCAGGTTGCCTACAAGGGCGGCGGCGAGGCTACCGCGGCGGTACTCTCCGGCGAAGTCGATTTCACCTGCAACAACCTGACCGCATTGATCGGAAATATCAAGGGCGGAAAACTGCGCGCGCTGGTGACCACCTCGCCGCAGCGCCTGCCGGAGCTGCCCGACGTACCGACCGCGAGCGAGACCGGCCATCCCCGGCTGGAAGCGCTCAATGGTTGGAGCGCGCTGTACGGCCCGCCGGGCATGGACCCCGCCCTGGTCGAAAAATGGGCTGCGGTGCTACCGAAAGTCGCGAGCGATCCGCAATGGAAAACCGGGGTCCTCACCATTGCCTCGATCCCCATGATCCTGTCGCCGTCCGAGACGCACAGGTTTGTCGAAGCCCAGGTGGCAATGTACGAACAATTGGGCAAGTCCCTCAACATTCAGCTCAAATAGGAATTCCCATGGCGAAGTCCCATCGCGGCGCCGATGCGCTGGCCAGCACGCTGGCCAAGGCCGGTGCCAGGCGCATATTCACCCTGTCGGGCAATCACATCATGCCGGTGTTCGACGCCTGCCTCGACGCGGAAATCGCGTTGATCCACGCGCGCCATGAAGCCGCCACCGTGCACATGGCCGATGCGTGGTCGCGCATCACGGGCGAAGTCGGCGTGGCAATGGTCACCGGCGGACCCGGCCACGCCAACGCGGTATCCGCGCTCTATACCGCGCAGATGTCGGAGTCGCCGCTGGTCCTGCTGTCTGGCCATGCGCCGAACAGCCAGCGCGGTTTTGGCGCCTTTCAGGAAATGCAGCAAGTCGAGATGGCCGCACCCGTCACCAAGGCGTCGTGGGCCTGCGCCAGCCCGGACACCGTTGCTGCCGATATCGCGCTGGCCATGCGCATCGCGGCATCCGGACGGCCCGGCCCGGTGCACCTCAGCCTGCCCACCGATGCGTTGGAAAATGCCGTGACGCATGCCGGCGTGCCGGCCTCGATCGCCACGCCGCAGGAAGCGCCCGCGCTCGATGCGCAGACGACCTCCGACGTACTGGCTTCACTGGCGGCGGCAAAGCGCCCGTTGATCCTCGCCGGTCCCGCGTGGCTCACGGCTCGCGGGCGCAGCCGCATGGCGGAACTGGAAGCGCGCACCGGCATTCCCGTCGTCGGCATGGAAAGCCCCCGTGGCAACAACGATCCGAGCCTCGGCGCCTTCGCGCAGATGCTGGCGCAGGCCGACTGCATATTGCTGCTGGGCAAGCGCCTCGACTTCACGCTGAAGTTCGGCCAGTCTCCCGCCTTCGCGGCCGGCTGCAACTTCCTGCAGATCGATGCGGACGATGCCGAGTTGGAGCGAAGCCGCCGTGCGGCCGGTGCCCGCTTGCTGCTCGCACGGCGCGCGGATATCGGCAGCGCCTTCGCGCAACTGATCGCCTGCGCGGCCGGGCGGGAGCAGCATCATGCATGGCTGGAGGACGTGAAGGCTGCAATCCGCCATCGTCCCGAATCATGGAAGACCGCGTCGTCGACGCACGCGCTGCACCCGGTCCAGGTGTGCAGTCCCCTGCAGCCGATCCTGGACAGCCATCCGGAGGCGGTGCTGGTCTCCGACGGCGGCGAATTCGGGCAATGGGCGCAAGCCTGCCTGCAAGCGCCGCACCGCGTCATCAACGGTCCGGCGGGCGCCATCGGCAGCGCCCTGCCGATGGCGCTGGCGGCGCGGCTGGCCAAGCCGGACGCGCCGGTCATCGCCATGATGGGAGACGGCACCACGGGCTTTCATATCGCCGAGTTCGACACGGCGGTACGCTACGGGCTGCCCTTCGTCGCCGTGGTTGGCAATGACGCGCGCTGGAATGCGGAGTACCAAATCCAGCTCAACAGCTACGGCAAGGACAGGCTGGTGGGATGCGAACTGCTTCCCTCGCGATACGATCAGGTCTGCGCGGCGTTTGGCGGATATGGTGAATTCGTGCAAACGCCGGAGCAGCTGTTGCCAGCGGTGCAGCGCGCCATCGCGTCGGGCCTGCCGGCCTGCGTCAATGTGCAGATGGAAGGCGTGCCCGCGCCGGTGGTGGCACGCAAGTGAGAGACGCAGCGCGCCGGTGCCCTATCCCAGCGCGCTGCGATAAACCAGGCCGAGCCCCGCAGCGATCAGGATCGTCCATACCACGCGGATCACTTTCGCCGGCGCGATGCGCCGGTGCAGCCAGCCGCCCGCGAAGTAGCCGGCAATGGCGCACGGCATCAGCAGCGCCGCCAGCGTGAAGATGGCGGCATTGGCGTACAGCCCCGCTAGCGCAAACAGTATCAACCGCCCGAACGCCGTCAGCACGATCAGCGTGCTGGTGGTGGCCCGCAACTGCGCGGCGTCTCGCAAGCGCCCTGCCAGGTAGATCGTGTAGAGCGGGCCGCCAGTGCCGAACATCGCGGTCAGCATGCCGCCCACTACGCCGAACGGCACCGACAGCCGCGTATCCAGCTCGCTGAAGCCGCGTTTGAACAGCAGGTTCCACGCGGAATACAGCAACACGAACAAGCCGTGCAACAGCAGCAGCGGACGCTCCGGCGCGAACATCAGCAGCGCCAGGCCTGCAACCATGCCAATCACGACGCTCGGCAGCAGCCGCCGCAACTCACCCACATGCACATGGCTGCGGCTGCGCACGCCCAGCAGGGTTCCCGCGACAAGATCGAAGAACAGGATCATCGGCACCGCGGTGCGCAGCGGGACGATCTGCGTGAGCAGCGGCATCGCCATGATGGAAGAGCCGAACCCCGTCAGCCCGAAGATCGTATAGGCCCACAGCRCGATGGGCGCCAGGCAGGCGAGTTCGAGGGGCGTGAGTTGCGTCTGCGAAAGGACGGATTCGATCAGCAAAATGTGAGGGGGGGCTTGAGCGATGCTGGGCGGTCCCATCATAGTAGGCAACGTCGCTTCTAGTCAACTAACTCATATATATGATTTATGGAATCAGACGGCAGTCATGAGATGCCTGTGGCCGCAAGGTTGCACTTGGGTTTTCCCTCGGCCGATGCGTCCGAATCACCTAGGCAATGTCTACGATCTTTCCGTGTCACTAACTGGCGATTGCACCAATTCCATGATTCGACTATAGTCGAATCATGGAAACCAATAACGCGCTCGAAGCGCTCGCCGCACTTGCTCACGCCATCCGTCTGGCCGTGTTCCGCCTGCTCGTGCAGGCGGGGCCTGAAGGCCTGCCGGCGRGCCGCATTGCTGAATTGATGGAGATGCCAGCCTCGTCGCTGTCGTTCCACCTCAAGGAATTGCACCGGGCCGGCCTGCTGGCAAGCCGTCAGGAAGGCCGGTCGATCATCTACATGGCTCAGTTCGAGACCATGAATGCCTTGCTTGGCTACCTCACCGAGAACTGCTGCGGCGGCACGCCGTGTTCGCCGGTACCTTCCTGTTCCGTTGCCACGGAGTCCTGACCATGAAGCGCTTTCACGTCCACGTCAGCGTGGCCGATCTGCCCGCAAGCATCCGCTACTACACCGCGCTGTTCGACGCGGAACCGACCATCGTCAGGGACGACTATGCGAAGTGGGCGCTGGAAGACCCTCGCGTGAACTTCGCCATCTCCAATCGCACCGGGATGCTCGGCATTGACCACCTGGGTATCCAGGTGGAGACGGACGCGGAACTCGCGGAGATGCAGACGCGGCTGGCCAATGCCGACCTGCCAATGCAATCGCAGGCCGCGACGAACTGCTGCTACGCGACCTCGGACAAGCATTGGTCTGTCGACCCGCAAGGCATTGCGTGGGAGTCCTTCCACACGCTCGGTAGTGCGCCGACGTATGGCGAATCGCGCAATCGCAGCGCTGAAGCCGCCGCCTGTTGCGCGCCGACCCAATTGAACACCGCTCCGAAGCAACCTGCAAAGACCGCCCGCTGCGCGCCGGAATCCGGCTGCTGCTGAGCTTTCGCTAACAACGCCTCCGCTACCGATCCTCGGACGAGGAGGCCCCTGCTCGCCCCGACGACCACTATGTCCGACAAGATCTTCAATGTCCTGGTGCTATGCACCGGCAACTCCGCCCGCAGCGTCATGGCCGAAGCACTGTTCAATGTGCTCGGCAAAGGCCGCTTCCACGCCTACAGCGCAGGCAGCCATCCGTCGGGCACGGTGAATCCCTTTGCCATCGAGCGTTGCCTGTCGATCGGCTACGACATTTCGGGCCTGCGCAGCAAGAGCTGGGACGAGTTTGCCGTACCCGGTGCGCCCAAGATGGACTTCGTCATTACCGTCTGCGACCAGGCCGCCGGCGAGGTCTGCCCGGTCTGGCCTGGCACGCCCATCACGGCGCATTGGGGCTTCCTGGATCCCGCAGCCATTCAGGGCTCCGACGAAGAGAAGCGCAAGGTGTTCGACCAGGTGTTCCGCCAGATCCTGAATCGCGTGCGCCAGTTCGTGAACCTGCCATTGCACGTGCTGGACCGCAACGCCATCCAGAGGGGCATGCGCGCCATCGGCGAACAACTCGTGGAGTCAGGGGAATGAGCACGGCACAACGGACGGCCGGGGCAAGGCAACCCAGTGCCATCGGCTTCTTTGAGCGCTACCTGACCGTCTGGGTTGCGCTCTGTATCGTCGCCGGCATCCTGCTCGGCCAATGGTTGCCAGCGGTGTTCCATGCGATCGGCGCCATGCAAGTGGCGCAGGTGAACCTGCCGGTGGGCGCGCTGATCTGGATCATGATCGTTCCCATGCTGATCAAGATCGACTTCGGCGCGATGGGCCAGGTCGCGGGCCACTGGCGCGGTATCGGCGTGACGCTCTTCGTGAACTGGCTCGTGAAGCCATTCTCGATGGCATTGCTGGGGTGGATCTTCGTTCGCCACCTTTTCGCGGCATGGCTGCCGGCCGACCAGCTCGACAGCTACATAGCCGGCCTGATTCTGCTGGCCGCGGCGCCTTGTACCGCGATGGTTTTCGTCTGGTCGCAGCTCTGCAAGGGCGATCCGTATTTCACGCTGTCGCAGGTGGCGCTCAACGACGCGATCATGGTCGTGGCCTTCGCGCCTGTCGTCGGCCTGCTGCTGGGCCTTTCTTCGATCACCGTCCCGTGGGATACGCTCATCGCCTCGGTCGGGCTCTACATCGTCATTCCGGTGCTGATCGCGCAGGTCATCCGCAAGGCGCTGCTGGCCCGCGGCGAAGCCACATACAAGCGCGTTGTCAACGCATTGGGCCCCTATTCGATCACAGCACTGCTCGCCACGCTCGTGCTGCTCTTCGGCTTCCAGGGCAATGCAATCGTCGAACAGCCCTTGATCATTCTCTTGCTGGCCGTGCCAATCCTGATCCAGGTACTGCTGAACTCCGGCCTGGCCTACCTGCTGAACCGCAAGCTCGGCGTAGCCCACTGCGTGGCTGGCCCATCGGCACTGATCGGCGCAAGCAACTTCTTCGAACTGGCCGTGGCTACCGCCATCGGCATCTTCGGCTTTCAATCCGGCGCGGCGCTCGCCACCGTCGTGGGCGTGCTGATCGAAGTGCCGGTGATGCTCTTCGTTGTGGGCGTGGTCAACCGCTCGCAGCGCTGGTACGAATCGCATTGAGGAACCAACATGTCCGTCACCATCTATCACAACCCTGCGTGCGGCACGTCGCGCAACACTCTGGCCATGATCCGCAATGCTGGCATCGAGCCGATCGTCATCGAATACCTGAACACGCCACCGGACCGGCAGACGTTGCAGGCGATGATCCGCGATGCTGGCCTTACCGTGCGCGAAGCTATCCGCGAGAAGGGCACGCCCTACGCCGAACTGGGTCTCTCCGATCCGGCGCTGACCGATGACCAGTTGCTCGATGCCATGCTGACCCATCCTATCCTGATTAACCGGCCCTTCGTCGTCACGAAGCTTGGCGTGCGGCTGTGCCGGCCGTCGGAAGTCGTGATCGACATCTTGTCCTCGCCTCAGCAAGGCGCGTTCTCCAAGGAGGACGGTGAGGTCGTGATCGATGCACAAGGACGGAAGGTCCAATGAGCACGAACTTGCCCAACATCGTGTCCGCTGTACTCGGCACGCCTGACCTGCACAAGCTGGAGCCCRCACGCATCAGCACCCATCCGCCCCGGATCCTGCTGCTATACGGTTCGCTGCGCGAGACGTCGTACAGCCGCCTGCTCGTGCAGGAAGCCGAACGGATTCTGCAGCATTTTGGCGCGGAGACCCGCGTGTTCAACCCACATGGCCTGCCCATGGCCGACAGCGTGCCGGCGGACCATCCGAAGGTGGTCGAACTGCGCAAGCTCTCGGAGTGGTCGGAGGGTCAGGTGTGGTGCAGTCCCGAACGCCACGGCACGCTGACTGCCGTCTTCAAGAACCAGATTGACTGGCTGCCGCTGGAGATGGGCGGGATTCGGCCCACACAGGGGCGTACGCTGGCGGTGATGCAGGTCTGCGGCGGCTCGCAGTCGTTCAACGCCGTCAACGCGCTACGCGTGCTGGGGCGCTGGATGCGAATGGTGACGATCCCGAACCAGTCATCTGTCGCCAAGGCGTACCAGGAATTCGACGCCAACGGCCGCATGAAACCCTCCTCCTACTACGACCGCCTGGTCGATGTCATGGAGGAACTCTACAAGTTCACGCTGCTGGTTCGCGATCGCAGCGACTACCTGACGGACCGGTACAGCGAGCGCAAGGAAGCAGCGCCGGCTATTGCCGCCACGCTCGCGGCGGCAGCAATGAGTCATGAGAAGGACGCTCAGGTCAGCGATACCGATAGCGGCGAAGTCGAGTAATCAACGAACGGGATGGCCATGGAGCCAACAAGTAGTGTGGTCGCCAGGCTGGGCATTGCCCAGACACTGGCATGGGGTTCAACCTACCATCTGCCAGCCATGCTGGCCACGCCCATGGCCCGGGATCTCGGCGTATCACCGCCCCAGAAGATACGGATCCAAAAGAAAAAACCCCGCTTGTAGGCGGGGTTGATCTTTACAGGTTCTGATTACGCAAGGTTAAAACGGAATATCGTCGTCCATATCCTCAAACCCGTTCGACGGCGCCTGCTGCTGACGGCGCGCAGCGCCACCCTGCTGGCCACCGGCCGCCTGGCCACCACCGCTGCGTGCACCACCACCGTAGCCGCCACCGCCACCGCCCGACGATTCACGGCCACCGCCGTAACCGCCGCCGCCCATGTCGTCACCACCGCGGTCACCGCCGCCCATGCCCTGGCGCGAGCCCAGCATCTGCATCTGSTCSGCGACGATYTCGGTGCTGTACTTKTCCKSGCCRGMTTGGTCSKKCCACTTGCGSGTGCGRATGCGGCCTTCGATATAGACCKRCGAGCCCTTGCGCAGGTATTGGCCAGCGATTTCGGCCAGCTTGCCGAAGAAGGCGATGCGGTGCCACTCGGTGGCTTCCTTCATTTCGCCACTGGTCTTGTCCTTGTAGCGGTCGGTGGTCGCCAGGCGGATGTTGCTCACTGCGTCGCCGCTGGGCAGGTAGCGGGTTTCGGGGTCCGCGCCCAGGTTGCCGACGAGGATGACTTTGTTGATCGATGCCATGTGAATGTTCTCCCAGGGCCACGCCCTCTGCTGCAAGCGGCGTGGCAATGCCTTGACTGATGCGTAAACGAATAACGCGCCCCCGGCCAAGAAGTCGGACGCGCGGTCATGCTAGTGCCTATTTGCGGCAAAAAGCTTTACGAAGTGATGCGGCCGGCCCTTTCAGGCCGGCCGCCACGCTGGCCGCCCACTTCAGGCGGCGACGGCCGGGGAACTGCTCTTCCGGGCCGGCGGCGACTTCATGTTCCAGGCGATTATAAGCCAGAGCAGCAGTACCACGGCACAGCCGAGGAAGACCGCGCCGCGACCTTCGTGCTTGAGCAGCCAGCCACCGACCACACCGCCCAGGAACAGGCCCATCGCCTGCGTGGTGTTGTAAACGCCAAGCGCCGCCCCGCGCGCGGCGGCGGCATAGCGCGACACCAGCGAGGGCTGCATCGCCTCCAGCACGTTGAATGCCACGAAGAACAGCAGCAGCACACCTACGATTCCCCACAAACCGTGCACGGCGGCGAACATCAACTGCACCGCGGTCATCAATCCAACCGCGCCGAGCAGCACCGGGCGCACCTTGCCGTAGCGCTCGGCGGCCATCATTGGCCCGAGCATCAGCACGAACGAGACCAGCACCACCGGCAGGTAGACCTTCCAGTGCTGATCCAGCGGCATGCCGGCGTCGCTGAGCATGGCCGGCACGACCATGAACATGGCCACCTGGGACGCGTGCAAGGCCAGCACGCCGACATTCAGGCGGATCAGGTCCGCATTGAGCAGCACGGCGCGGAACGGCAGCCGCACGGGATGCGGCGGCGGCGGCGTGGGCACCAGGAACAGCGTCACCAGGATCGCGATCACGCCCAGCACCGACATCAGCGTGAAGATGCCCGGCATGCCGATGCTGTGCAGCAGCGGCGAGGCAATCACCAGCGACAGCGCGAAGGTCAGGCCGATGCTGCCTCCCACCATTGCCATGGCCTTGGTGCGGTGCTGCTCGCGGGTGAGATCTGCGATGCAGGCGGTAATGGCGGCGGAGATCGCGCCCATGCCCTGCAGCGCACGGCCGAGGATGATGCCGGTGAGCGTGTCCGAACCGGCCGCCACCAGGCCACCGGCGATGAACAGCAGCAGGCCCGCCACCATCACCGGCTTGCGGCCGACGCGGTCGGACAGCCAGCCCAGCGGAATGTGCAGGAAAGCTTGCATCAGGCCGTAGATGCCCATGGCCAGGCCCACACGCTGGGCGTCGTGTCCGTCGGGCAGGCCGCTGGCGTATTCGGTGAAGACGGGCAGGATCAGGAACAGGCCCAGCATGCGCAGCGCGAAGATGCTGGCCAGCGAAATGCTGGCCCGCAGTTCCATACGGGTCATGCGGTCGCGCCCGGCGGCGGGCTGAACCTTGGAATCGTCGGCCTTGGCCGCATCTTGGGAGGAGCTATGGATCGACGACATTGCGATCGTGGGGAGTTTCTCTGACGGATTGCCGGCTCGTGCACCGCGCACGTACCGCATCACCCCGATGCTGACGGGGCGGCGACAACTTCGATCCATGGCCGGAGCGGAAGTTGCGGCCCCGGAAATTGCGGCCCCTTCTGTCACCGTTGCGCCRGGCGCCCGGCAGGACGGAAGCATCCTTGCCTGACAACCCTCAGCAGCATGCCGGATGTGGGCATTGCAGGACACGTCTGATGGCCCATGCAACCCCCGGAAACCGAAGTTCGGTATATTAACAGGTTTGCTCCGCTGCGCTTTAGGGTCCGGATCGGACGCCGCAAGCCCCGGCGCAGGCTGGCAAAGCCCGGCCTGGGGCTGGCCTGAAGCCGGCTGCAGCCCTGCTGGCATGCTTTTTTCTTGAAATTCCGTGAGACCCGGCCTGTCGACCTGACCGGCGGCCCCGCCTGGCGAAGACAATCGGTATATGGAAGAAATTAGAATCCGTGGTGCCCGTACCCACAACCTGAAGAACATCAATCTCGATCTGCCGCGCAACAAGCTGATCGTGATTACCGGGCTGTCCGGATCGGGCAAGTCCTCSCTCGCYTTCGACACSMTSTACGCGGAGGGCCAGCGCCGCTATGTGGAGTCGCTGTCGGCCTACGCGCGCCAGTTCCTGCAACTGATGGAAAAGCCGGACGTCGACCTGATCGAAGGGCTTTCGCCGGCGATCGCCATCGAACAGAAGGCCACCAGCCACAACCCGCGCTCAACCGTGGGAACGGTCACCGAGATCCACGACTACCTGCGCCTGCTGTACGCCCGCGCCGGTACGCCTTACTGCCCCGATCACAATCTGCCCTTGCAGGCGCAAAGCGTGTCGCAGATGGTGGACGCCGCGCTGGCGCTGCCGGAAGACACCAAACTGATGATCCTTGCGCCGGTGGTGGCCAACCGCAAGGGCGAGCATTCCGACCTGTTCGACACCATGCAGGCGCAGGGCTTCGTGCGCTTTCGCGTGCGTTCGGGCGGCGGCACCACGCATGAGGCGCCGGCCGTGGTCTACGAGGTGGACGCGCTGCCCAAGCTGAAGAAGACCGAGAAACACTCCATCGAGGTGGTGGTGGACCGCGTCAAGGTGCGCCCCGACATCAAGCAGCGGCTGGCGGAATCGTTCGAGACCGCCCTGCGCCTGGCCGACGGCCGCGCCGTCGCGCTGGAGATCGATACCAGCCAGGAGCACGTGTTCAGCTCCAAGTTCGCCTGCCCGATCTGCTCGTACTCGCTCCAGGAACTCGAGCCGCGCCTGTTCTCGTTCAACAATCCGATGGGCGCCTGCCCGACCTGCGACGGCCTGGGCCAGATCACCTTTTTCGACCCCAAGCGGGTGGTGGCCTTCCCCAACCTGTCGCTGGCCTCGGGCGCCATCAAGGGCTGGGACCGCCGCAACCAGTTCTACTTCCAGATGCTGCAGAGCCTGGCGGCCTACTACGAGTTCGAACTCGATACGGCCTTCGAGGACCTGCCGGCCGAGGTGCAGGAAGTCGTGCTGCATGGCTCCGGCGAAGTGGAGATCCCGTTCACCTATATGAACGAGCGCGGCCGCACCACGGTGCGCGAGCATGCCTTCGAGGGCATCATCCCCAACCTGGAGCGGCGTTACCGCGAGACCGACTCGATCGCGGTGCGCGAGGAACTGGCCAAGTACCAGAACAACCAGGCCTGCCCCGCCTGCCATGGCACCCGCCTGCGCACCGAGGCGCGCCATGTCAAGCTGGGCGAAAACGACCAGGCGCGCGCCATCTACGAGATCAATGGCTGGCCGCTGCGCGACGCGCTCACGTATTTCCTTACGCTGGACATGCACGGCGCCAAGCGCGAGATTGCCGACAAGATCGTCAAGGAAATCAGCGCGCGCCTGAACTTCCTCAATAACGTGGGACTGGATTACCTGTCGCTGGAACGCAGCGCCGACACGCTGTCGGGCGGCGAGGCGYAGCGCATCCGGCTGGCTTCGCAGATCGGCTCGGGACTGACCGGCGTGATGTATGTGCTSGAYGARCCATCSATCGGCCTGCACCARCGCGACAACGACCGGCTGATCGGCACSCTCAAGCAYCTGCGCGAYATCGGCAACTCCGTGCTGGTGGTCGAGCACGATGAAGACATGATCCGCGCCTGCGACTACGTGGTCGACATCGGCCCGGGCGCGGGCGTGCATGGCGGCATGATCGTCGCCGAAGGCACGCCTCTGCAGATCGAGCAATCGGCCAACTCRCTCACCGGCCAGTACATGTCCGGCGCGCGCCGCATCGAGGTGCCCAAGGAGCGCGCCGCGCCCGATGAGGAAAAGCTGCTGCGCATCATCAATGCCACCGGCAACAACCTGCGCAATGTCAGCGCCGATATCCCGGTGGGCCTGCTCACCTGCGTGACCGGCGTCTCCGGYTCGGGCAAGTCGACGCTGATCAACGACACGCTCTACCACGCGGTGGCGCGCCACCTGTACGGCTCCACCGCCGAGCCCGCGGCGCACGACCGCATCGATGGGCTGGAGCACTTCGACAAGGTCATCAACGTCGACCAGAGCCCGATCGGCCGTACCCCGCGCTCAAACCCCGCCACCTACACCGGCCTGTTCACRCCGATCCGCGAGCTGTTCGCCGGCGTGCCGTCGGCCAAGGAGCGCGGCTACGATCCGGGCCGCTTCTCGTTCAACGTCAAGGGCGGCCGCTGCGAAGCCTGCCAGGGCGATGGCGTGATCAAGGTCGAGATGCACTTCCTCCCCGACGTGTACGTGCCTTGCGACGTCTGCCACGGCAAGCGCTACAACCGCGAAACGCTGGAGGTGCTCTACAAGGGCAAGAACATCCACGAAGTGCTCGACATGACGGTGGAGCAGGCGCACGAGTTCTTCCTGGCGGTGCCGGTGGTCCGGCGCAAGCTGAAAACGCTGCTCGATGTCGGCCTCGGCTACATCCGCCTGGGCCAGTCCGCGACCACGTTGTCGGGCGGCGAGGCGCAGCGCGTCAAGCTGTCGCTGGAACTGTCGAAGCGCGACACCGGCCGCACGCTCTACRTCCTGGACGAGCCCACCACGGGCCTGCACTTCCACGATATCGAGCTGTTGCTCAAGGTCATCCACAAGCTGCGCGACCAGGGCAATACGGTGGTCATCATCGAGCACAACCTCGACGTGATCAAGACCGCCGACTGGCTGCTCGACATGGGCCCCGAAGGCGGCGCCGGCGGCGGCCAGGTGATCGCCAAGGGCACGCCGGAAGCCGTGGCCGCGAGCAAGGCCAGCTTTACCGGCAAGTACCTGGCGCCGCTGCTCGAGCGCCGCTGAGTGGGTGCCGTGCGCCTGGGTTCCCGCCTGATCCTTTGCGCCTGGCAATGCGCGCTGCTGCTCGGCGGCGCCATTGCCGCCAGCCCGGCCGCGGCGCAGGCGACCGTCACACCGATCGACCTGGCCGCGCCGCAGGCGCGCGCGCTCGAAGAGCCAGCCGCGCCAGCGGCATCCGCCCCTTCCACGCAAGCCGCCCGGCCAGCGGAGCCCGCCAGCGCGGCCCAAGCCGCAAGCAATACCGGCGGCGGGATGTTTGCCACCGTGTCCTTGACGACAGGCGGCGCGCTCCTGCTCGCGGCTATCGCAATCATGCTCCGGCACATGCGAAGCCGGCGCCGCAACGGCACGTCCCCGCCGGGCAAGTAGTCCCGCGCGGCACCTTGCATTCGACCCTGCCCGGCCTACCATAGACTGCGAAGGGCCATTCGAAGCCGATCTGACGACTGACGCAGGCCAACGCAGGAGCACGGCCATGGAGTTCATCGTAGTGCCGGTCACCAAGCCCGAGGCGACCAATTTCATCTTTGGACAGTCGCATTTCATCAAGACCGTGGACGATATCCACGAGGCGCTCGTCGGCGCGGTGCCGGGCATCCGGTTCGGCCTGGCGTTCTGCGAGGCCTCGGGCAAGCGCCTGGTGCGCTGGTCCGGCACCGACGATGCCATGATCGACCTGGCCTGCGAGAACGCGATGGCGATCGGCGCCGGCCACAGCTTCCTGCTGTTTCTTGGCGATGGCTTTTATCCCGTCAATGTGCTGACCGCGGTGCGCGCGGTGCCGGAAGTATGCAGGATCTACTGCGCCACGGCCAACCCGACCGAAGTGGTGGTGGCGCAGACCGCGCAGGGGCGCGCGGTGCTTGGCGTGGTCGATGGCGCTTCGCCGCTCGGGCTGGAAACCGAGCTCGACATTGCGTGGCGGCGGGACCTGCTTCGGGAGATCGGCTACAAACTGTAGCCGATCCTCCATGCGGGCCCTTCAGTGCGCCTGCGCGGACGGCATTGCGCGCGTCGGCGGTTCGCTGTCGTCTTCCTTCATGCGGCTGCGGTTAAGCACGCCTGCCTCTTCCAGCACCGGATAGGCAGTGGCGCAGAAGAGCGAATTCAGGCGCTTCAGGTCGCTGATCACATCAAGGTGAAGCGAGCTGGTCTCGATGCTCTCGGCGGTCTGCACGGCGATGCGCTGCAGATGGCTGCGGGCGAACTTGCGCTCCAGATCGCGGAAGGTGGCCTTCTCGGCCATCAGTTGCTGCGCGCTTTTCAGGTCACCGGAGAGGAACACCGACAGCCCCAGGCGCAGGTTGGCCACGACGCGCGCGTGCATCTGCGAGATCTCCTGCATGCCCGCTTCCGAGAACGCCAGGTTATGGGCGATCTTCTTGTCGCGCGCGTCCTGCAGGATACGTTCGATGATGTCCCCGGCGTGTTCGAGGTTGATGGTGAGCGAGATGATTTCAGTCCAGCGCCGGCCATCGCGCTCGTCCAGCGCTTCGAGGCTGATCTGGGTCAGGTAGAGCTTGATCGCGGTATAGAGATCGTCCACCTCGTCGTCGATGCGGCAGGTGGCGGTGGCCAGCTTGGCATCGTTGGTGCGCAGCACGCGCAGCATATTGTCCAGCATCTGCTCGATGCGGTCGCCGATGCGCAGCACTTCGCGCGCGGCATTGGACAGCGCCAGCGCGGGCGTGGGCAGCGCGGCCGGATCAAGGTGGCGCGGAGTGACCTGGCTGTCGCCGGTGTTGCGGCCCGGCAGCACCTTTTCGCACAGGCGTGCCAGCGGACCGGTGGCGCCCAGCAGCAGCACCGCCAGCGCCACGTTGAACAGCAGGTGGAAATTGACCACCAGCCGCTGCGGATCGGCATCGACCAGCGCCAGCAGGTGCTCGGCCTGCCCCAGCAAAGGCAGCGCGATCACGCAGCCGAGCAGCCGCGACAGCAGGTTCCCCAGGGTGACGCGCTTGCCGGGCTGGTTATTGCCGGAGGTGGTCAGCAGCGCGGAGATGCCGGAGCCCAGGTTGGCGCCCAGCACCAGCGCCATCGCCACATGCAGCGACACCACCCCGGCCGAGGCCAGCGCCCCGCAGAACAGCACTACTGCCAGGCTGGAATAGCACAGGATGGTGAGGAAGGCGCCGATCAGCATATCCAGCGTGGGATCGCCGGTGAGCGTACCGAACAGCACCTTGACTCCGGCGGCCTGCACCACGGGCCGGGTGGCGATGGAAATCAGCTCGAGTGCCAGCGTGATCAGCCCGAGGCCGATCAGTACGCGGCCCACGTGGCCGGGCTTGTTGCCCTTCCAGGACAAATGCAGGATCACGCCGACGAAAATCAGCAGCGGCGACAGCCACGAGAGGTCCAGCGAAAACACCTGCACCATGAGCGCGGTGCCGACGTTGGCGCCCAGCATGATGGCSAGCGCSGGSGCCACGGCGATCAGGCCCTGGCCCACGAAGGAACTGACGATGACCGCGGTTGCGTTGCTGCTCTGGACCAGCCCGGTCACGCCGAGGCCGGCGGCAAACGCCGTGAAGCGGTTGGAAATGCTGGAGGAGAGCACGTGGCGCAAGTTGGCGCCATACACGCGCAGGATGCCGACCTTGACAATGTTGGTGCCCCACACCAGCAGCGCCACGCCGGAAAGCAAATGAAGTAGTACGCCCATGGTCCGCCCTAATGTGACCGGTGCCTCCATCGCTTGCGGACGCAAATGCAGATAAGCAAATGCAGATCGCACGATTCCGCCCGGCCATCGTATCGTTGTCAATGGGGCATTATGCTCCCGCGTGCATGTGCGGGCAACGCCATGGACGTATGGCTTGGAAGGGCCGCAACACCGCGCCCCGCCTGGGATGGGCGGAGCGCTGATGATCCCTGGGCAGGCGTCAGTGTCCGTCGAAGCGGCAAACCGTGAACAGCGGCAGGCCGCTGTCGAGCAGGTGGCGCGAGCCTCCCAGCTCGGGCAGGTCGACGATGGCGGCGCCCTCCACCACCGTGGCGCCCAGGCGTTCCAGCAGCTTGCGGCCGGCCATCATGGTGCCGCCGGTGGCGATCAGGTCGTCCACCAGCAGCACGCGGTCACCGGGCTTGCAGGCATCGGCGTGGATTTCGACCGTGGCGCTGCCATATTCGAGCTCGTACTCCTCCGCCACGGTCTGGAAGGGGAGCTTGCCCTTCTTGCGGATGGGCACGAAGCCAAGGTTGAGTTCGTAGGCCAGGATGGCGCCGAGGATAAAGCCGCGTGCGTCGATGCCTGCCACCATGTCAAGCCGGGCGTCCATATAGCGGTGCACGAAGACATCGATCAGTACGCGCAGCGACTTGGGGTCCTGCAGCAGCGGCGTGATGTCGCGGAACATGACACCGGGCTGCGGCCAGTCCGGCACGGTACGGATGCGTTCGCGCAGGTAGTGGGTGACGTCGCCAAGGGCGGACGACTGGATGGTGGTATTGGGCATGGGGACTCGGTCGGACAGCCAGCCGCGGCGGCAGGCTGCATGCGGTAATGGGTTACTACCCGGGCTGCCGCAAACGGCAACACAATGGGCCCAAGGCTCAGGCGGGCCGCACGGGCATTCCGGTGCGGCACCCGGCCTGACAGCCGTAACCATACAGGAGACCGTGATGGCAAAAAAGATCTTGATGCTGGTCGGCGACTATGCCGAAGACTATGAAACCATGGTGCCGTTCCAGGCCTTGCAGATGGTGGGCCACACGGTCCACGCGGTGTGTCCGGACAAGGCCGCCGGCGCCAGCTGCCCCACCGCCATCCACGATTTCGAGGGCGACCAGACCTACAGCGAGAAGCGCGGGCACAACTTCACGCTGAACGCGAGCTTTGCAGATATCGATCCGGCAGCCTACGACGGGCTGGTCATCCCAGGCGGCCGTGCCCCCGAATACCTGCGCCTGAACGAACGGGTGCTGGAGATCGTGCGTCACTTCGCCAGCGCCAACAAGCCGATCGCCGCGGTGTGCCACGGCGCCCAACTGCTGGCCGCGGCCGGCGTGCTGGAAGGCCGGACCTGCTCGGCCTATCCGGCCTGCGCGCCCGAAGTACGCCTGGCCGGCGGCAAGTACGCCGACATCCCGGTCGACCAGGCACACACCGATGGCAACCTCGTGACCGCCCCGGCATGGCCAGCGCATCCGGCCTGGCTGGCGCAGTTCCTTGCGGTCCTGGGCACCCGGATCGTACATTAGAGACTTCCGAACGCGGCCCGCGAGCATACCCTCGCGGGCCGCCACGCACGGGAGTTGTTCTATGTGTGAAATCTTCATCCGGGCCAACCCGCAGTCGTACGAGGGCCAGTCGCGCTCCCTGCGGCTGCACGGGGTGGCCACCAGCATCCGGCTGGAAAGCCTGTTCTGGGAAGTGCTCGAAACGCTGGCGCGGCGCGACGGCATGAGCGTGGGCCAGCTCATCACCCGGCTGCACGACGAACTGACGGCGTACCGGGGCGAGGCGGCGAACTTCACGTCATTCCTGCGCGTGTGCTGCCTGCGCTACCTGCTGCTACAAGGCGAAGGCCGCATCCCCGCCGATCAGAGCGTGCCGGTCGGCTCGCTCGATGCACGGGCCGTGCTGGAAGGCCTGCCGCCATCCTGGGCGGAACCGGCGCGCCCCGCCAGCCGCGCGGCGGCATAAGGCCGCATTCCCTGCGCGGCGTCAGAGTCAACCGGCAAGCATGCGCTGCTCGGCTGCCTCCAGCGCCTCGGGCTGCCCGCGCAGCACCACGATATCGCCCGGCTCCAGCACGGTTTCCGGCTGCGGATCGAACGCGCGGATGCCGCGCCGGCGCACCGCCGTCACCTCCACCCCGATGCGGTCCAGCCCTAGCGCGCCCAGCCGCCGCCCCACCGCCGTGGCCTCGGGGCCGAGCGAGACCGACTGCAGCCGCACCGACTCGCGCTCGACCATATCCTCCTCGTCGTCGCGTCCGTGGAAGTAGCCGCGCAGCAGGCTGTAGCGCGCATCACGCGCCTGTTGCACGCCGCGCACCACCCGCCGCATCGGCACACCCAGCAGCACCAGGGCGTGCGAGGCCAGCATCAGGCTGCCCTCGATGCTTTCCGGTACCACCTCGGTGGCGCCCGCCTTCTGCAGGATGTCGAGCTCCGAGTCGTCCATGGTACGCACGATGACGGGAAGCGCCGGTTCCAGCTCCTGCACGTGGTGCAGCACCTTGAGGGCGGAGGGCGTGTTGTTATAAGTGATGATCAAGGCAGCCGCCCGGTGCAGGCCCGCCGCGATCAGCGCCTCGCGCCGGCCCGCGTCGCCGTACACCACCGTGTCGCCCGCGGCGGCGGCCTCCCGCACCCGATCCGGGTCAAGGTCGAGCGCCACGTAGGTGATGCCCTCCCGCTCCAGCATATGCGCCAGGTTCTGGCCGCTGCGGCCGAAGCCGCAGATGATGGCGTGTTTTTCGGTCTGCAGGCTCTGCGCCGCGATGCGCGTCATATTGAGCGACTGCATCAGCCATTCGTTGGCGGCAAAGCGCAGCACGATGGCGTCGCTGTACTGGATCAGGAACGGCGCCGCCAGCATCGACAGCAGCATCGAGGCCAGGATGACCTGGATCAGCACCGGATCGACCAGGTTCAGGCCATCGATCTGGTTAAGCAGCACGAAACCGAACTCGCCAGCCTGCGCCAGCCCCAGGCCGGTGCGGATCGCTACCCCCTGGCGCGAGCCGAACAGGCGCGCCAGGCCGGCGATCAGCAGCAGCTTGAAGATGATCGGCACGATCAGCAACACCAGCACCAGCCACAGGTGATCGAGCACCACGTGAATATTGAGCAACATGCCGATGGTGACGAAGAACAGCCCCAGCAGCACATCGCGGAAGGGCTTGATGTCCTCCTCCACCTGATGGCGGTACGGCGTCTCGGAGATCAGCATGCCGGCGATGAAGGCCCCCAGCGCCATCGACAGGCCCAGCCGCTCGGTCAGCGCCGCCATGCCCAGCGTGACCAGCAGCAGGTTGAGCATGAACAGCTCCTGCGAGCGGCGCGCCGCCACCACATGGAACCAGCGGCTCATGACCCGCTTGCCGACAAAAAAGATCAGGCTCAGCGCCACCACGATCTTGACCGTGGCCAGGCCGAGCGCCATCGCCATGTCGCCGGGATCGCGCGACAGCGCCGGAATCACGATCAGCAGCGGCACCACCGCCAAGTCCTGGAACAGCAGGATGCTGATGATATTGCGCCCGTGCTCGCTTTCCAGCTCCAGCCGCTCCGACAGCATCTTGGAGACGATCGCGGTGGACGACATGGCCAGCGCGCCGCCCAGCGCCACCGAAGCCTGCCAGGACAGCGGAAACAGCCAGTTGAAGGCCCAGCTCGCCGGTATCACCACCAGCAGCGACAGCACCACCTGCGAGCCGCCCAGGCCGAATACCTGCCGTTTCATGGCTTTGAGCTTGCCCAGGCTGAACTCCAGCCCGATCGAGAACATCAAAAAGACCACGCCGAACTCGGCCAGGTATTTGGTCTGCGCGGTATCGCTGGCCAGCCCGAGCGCGTGCGGCCCGATCAGGATGCCGACCACCAGGTACCCCAGCATCGGCGGTAATTGCAGCATGCGAAAGGCGACCACGCCGAACACGGCGGCGGCCAGCAGCACAAGGGTCAGGTCCAGCGGAGAGTGCATCGGAAGGATCAGGGTACGCCACCACCGGGCCAGGACAACCCGGCTCGGGCGGCCCTGCCGGCGGATTGCGGCAAGCACGGCAGCCGCCCCGGCCGCCCGATCCCAGGAACAGCCCAAGCGCCATCGCATTCGTTGGTATACTTCGTCGCCATGATAGCTAATTTCAATGCGGATCGAGCACTTCGGCTCGCTCGCGAGACCCTCCAGATCGAAGCCGATGCCGTCGCCGCCCTCGCGGGCCGCCTGGACGGCGAATTTGCGCAGGCCGTGCAACTCACTCTGAATTGCAGCGGACGCGTCGTCGTGTCGGGCATCGGCAAGTCGGGACACATCGGCCGCAAGGTCGCGGCCACGCTGGCATCGACCGGCACGCCGGCCTTTTTCGTGCACCCGGCCGAGGCCAGCCATGGCGACCTGGGCATGGTCACGCGCGACGATGTGCTGATTGCCTTTTCCAATTCCGGAGAGACCGCCGAACTGCTGTCGATCGTGCCGATCGTCAAGCGCATCGGCGCCAAGCTGATCTCCGTGACCGGCAACCCCGCCTCCACGCTGGCCAAGCTGGCCGACGCCCACCTCAACGCCGGTGTGGAGAAAGAGGCTTGCCCGCTTAACCTGGCCCCCACCGCCAGCACCACCGCCGCGCTGGCGATGGGCGATGCGCTAGCGGTGGCGGTGCTGGACGCGCGCGGCTTCGGCGAGGAAGACTTTGCCCGCTCGCATCCGGGCGGCGCGCTCGGGCGCAAGCTGCTGACCCATGTGCGCGACGTCATGCGCAGCGGCAACGCAGTGCCCAAGGTACGCGAAAGCACGCCGCTGGCGCAGGCCCTGATGGAAATCACCCGCAAGGGCATGGCCATGACCGCGGTGGTGGATCCGGACGACCACCTGATCGGCGTCTTCACCGACGGCGACCTGCGCCGCCTGCTGGAAACGCCGCGCGACTGGAAGACCGTGCCCATCAGCGAGGTGATGCACCGCTCGCCGCATACGGTGGGGCCGGACCAGCTGGCGGTGGAAGCCGTGCAGGTCATGGAGGCGAACCGCATCAACCAGATGCTGGTGGTCGATGCCGACCAGCGCCTGGTCGGTGCCCTGCACATCCACGACCTGACCCGCGCCAAGGTCATCTGAGAGCACCCACAAACTATGCGGGATATCCTGTCCTCCCTGAGCCGGCTAGGAATGCGCGCCTTGCCGCTGCTGTTGATGGCGCTAGTGGCGGGCAGCACTTTCTGGCTGGTGCAGGTCAATTCCCCGAAAGAAGCCGCCACCGGGCCGGTGGGCAAGAAGCATGAGCCCGATTACTACATGGTCCGCTTCTCCGCCACCGAACTGGCCGAGGACGGCAACACCAAGATGCGGTTCACCGGCGACAAGATGATCCACTTCGAGGACGACCAGACCTACGAAGTGACGCGTCCGGCCATGCGCGCCTACGAAATCGACCGCCCGCCTGTCACGGGCCACTCCGATCGCGGCACGATGAACGCGGCAGGCTCGGTGATCGACCTGTTCGGCAATGCCTTTATCGTGCGTGCCCAAGGGCCGGACCCGGCCAAGGATCCGCAGATGACAGCCGCCTCGGAGTATTTCCAGGTGCTGATCAACGATGACATCGTGAAGACCGACAAAGCCGTCAAGCTGACCCGCGGCCCGTCGGTGATGACGGCAAACGGGCTGATCTTCAACAATGTCACCCGCGAAGTACAATTGCTGGGTAACGTACGCGGCACCATTATTACGGGGCCGCCGGCGAGTCCCGCGAAGTAGCCCAGATAACAAAGACCCGAGAGGCTGTTGCCAGATGAAGCGAAGCAGTGCTGGCCAGGCGAGCGGGCGCAAACGGTACCCAGGCGGGTGCCGCCCGCGCAGCCCCGCCCGCCTTGCCCGGAAACAGCCGCCAGGAAACGAAGCCGCCCGCGGGCCACAGCCGTCCGCGCCAACCGCCATCACGCCAACATGAATTCACTCCTGACGACATCGTCCTGTCGCCGCCGCAGCACGGCCGCTTTGCTGACGCTGGCAGCCGTCCTCGGCCTCACGCTGGCCGCGCCCGCCAGCGCGGAGAAAGCCGACCGCGAGAAACCGCTGGTACTGGAAGCCGACAACGCCAGCTATGACGACGTCAAGCAGGTTTATGTGCTGACTGGCAACGTGGTGCTGACCAAGGGCACCATGGTGTTGAAATCCGACGCGGCCGAAGTGCGCACCGATCCCGAGGGCTACCAGTACGCCGTGGCTACGTCCAAGGGCGGCAAGCAGGCTTATATCCGCCAGAAGCGCGACAACGTCGACGAATACATCGACGGCTGGGGCGACCGCATCGAGTATGACGGCAAGCAGGAGCTGTCCAAGCTGATCGGCCGCGCACGCATGGCGCGGCTGGCCGGCGCCAAGCTGGTCGACGAGATCCGCGGCGCAGTGATCACCTACGACAGCCGCAACGAGTTCTACACCGCCAGCGGCGGTACGGAGAACGCGACGGCGGGCAGCCCGTCCGGTCGCGTGCGCGCCGTGTTGTCGCCGCGCCAGGAGCAACCCGCCAGCGGCGCCGCCGGCGCCCCGCTGCCGCTCAAGCCTGCGCCCGCCCCCGTCAATCCCTGACGCCSCCGCGTCGCCCGATCCACGGATTCAGCCTTCATGACCGTTACCCAAACCGCACCCTCCCAGCCCGCCACCCTGAAGGACAGCAGCACGCTGGTCGTGCGCCACCTGAAAAAGCGCTACGGCTCGCGCACGGTGGTCAAGGATGTGTCCCTCGACGTAAAGAGCGGCGAGGTGGTCGGACTCCTGGGGCCCAACGGCGCGGGCAAGACCACCTCCTTCTACATGATCGTGGGACTGGTGGCGCTGGACGAGGGCGACATCGTGCTCGACGACAAGCACATCAGCGGCCTGGCCATTCACGAACGGGCACGCATGGGCCTGTCCTATCTGCCGCAGGAAGCTTCGGTGTTCCGCAAGCTGAATGTGCAGGAGAACATCCGCGCGGTACTGGAATTGCAGATCCAGGACGGCAAGCCACTTGGCAAGGCCGAACTCGAGCGCCGGCTGGACACGCTGCTCGATGACCTCCAGATTGCCCACCTGCGCGACAATCCGGCGCTTTCGCTGTCAGGCGGCGAACGCCGCCGCGTGGAAATCGCCCGCGCCCTGGCCTCGGCGCCCCGCTTCATCCTGCTAGACGAGCCCTTCGCCGGCGTCGACCCGATCGCGGTGGGCGAGATCCAGCGCATCGTCAGCTTCCTCAAGGCGCGCAATATCGGCGTGCTGATCACCGACCACAACGTGCGCGAGACGCTGGGCATCTGCGATCACGCCTACATCATCAGCGAAGGCGCCGTGCTGGCCTCGGGCCGGCCTGAAGACATCATCGCCAACGAGTCGGTGCGCAAGGTCTACCTGGGCGAGAATTTCCGCATGTAACGCGGCGCGCCACAGCAAGCGGCAGCTGCGGCGACCTTGTGCCCAAGGTGGCTCCGGTGTCGCCTTTTACCCTGCAACGATCACGGCGTCATCAGCGATAGCAATTTCCGTTCCACCGGCACGGAAGTTGGGCATAAAATAGGTC